>CAZVVR010000102.1:0-5240 GCA_964630605.1 uncultured Mageeibacillus sp.
TTCTCTTAGGAACAGCCATTTATGCCACCTCCTACTATACTTATTATTTATAAAAGTAATAATATCTTTTAATTTCTATTTTATGCCTGTAGCATTATGAGGGATGTTATCTCTCTTGTCAAATATCTAACTTTGCTTCAGCTTATTTCCGCTTCAATTTCCAGATATAATTTTGTGCTGATTGCGTGTCTGTTATCGACAGCCATAGCATATCCAAGTTCAATGTTTCCGCCCAGATCGGAAAGAGACCCTTTAGCCTCGTGAGTCAGTAACGAAAGTCTCATAAGTCCGAAAGGAGTTTCAAACTGTTCCAGACGTTGATCTCCCTTATTAAAAGAGAGCTGCATTTCTATTTCCCCGGTTCGGGCCAGTGTGATCTGTCCGTCGGGATAAAGAGAGAGGCTGGTCCTGGTGCCATCCATTCCTGTCGCTACACTTTCATCATAGGTCACTACCCAGGAATCATCTTCAGTTCGATGTTGCAGCGTTCCTATGGTTGACAAACACACGGATTGCTGTTCTTTCCCATCATACCACTGGCTGCTGGTAAGTTTGATTCGAGCTTGTTGCCTGTTTTTATCCGATTCATAATATTTCATCATTTTGAATTTAAGCTCCTTTCCAGCGTTAATAGTTCTGCAAATTTTTAATGTCTACATGGTGCACAGATTCAATCTCAAAGTCAAGGACACGCTCAATATTCTTCTTAATATCAGCTTTTGCAGCAGTAACATAAAAATTAAGTGCTGATTTTGTTTTTTTAGTATTAAGCAAACCCTCAGCTGTCAATGTCTTTTTCACCTTGGCTGCCAGAGCTCTACTGCTGTCGACTAACTGTGTCTGCGGCAAAGCTTTCTGAATCGCCTGAGACATCAAAGGAAAATGTGTACAAGCTAATAACGTAAGATCAGGATTTTTTGCTCTTATTTCGTTCAGGCACTGTTCAGCAGACTCATCCGCCAGCACACTATCCCACAGTCCTGCTTCTACTATCTGAACAAATTGCTGGCAGGAATGTTGTACGACTTCCGGCTTGGCGAAGCCGCTTTCCGCAAATTTCAAAGGCAATTCACGGGCAAATACACCATTTGCGACGGTTGCTTCAGTAGCTATAACAGCAATTTTTACTTTGTTATGGGGATCTGACACTTTTTTGAGGCTGGATTCAATTCCCGCCTCAATTACTCCAAATACCGGAACGGGTGAAGATTTTTTCTGTGCCGGTTCCAAGGATACAGCGCTAGCAGTATTGCAGGCAATAATAATAAGTTTTACGCCCCGAGCGAGTAGAAAATCTACACAATTCAACGTATCGCGGAGTATTTTAGCAGGGCTGTTACGTCCATAAGGGGCGTTGGCAGTATCCGCCAGATATAAATAATCTTCCTGTGGCATCAGCTCAAGCAATTCGCGCAGTACTGTCAGACCGCCCAAACCTGAATCAAAGACTCCGACTGGGGCAGTTTTGTCTGCCGCTTGGCAGGGCCTTTTGGTCATTAGTAAGCTTTTCCCCAAATAACATTAGCTGACGCGGCTTTACCACAAATCATACAAACATTGTCAGCTGTAATTTCGTCGTCTGTGATGCAACGGGCTGTGGCGGCTGTACGTTCTTTAACTTCAGCTTCGCAATCGGTGCTGCCACACCAGCTGCCTTTCACAAATCCATTTTTATTCTTCAGAAGCTCAAAAAATTCTTCACTGGTGTGAGCTATATAAGTATGAGATTCACGATGTTTTTTTGCTTTAAGATAAAGTCTGTCGCGGTAATCACTCAGGATACCGGGGATACTTGCCTCGAGTTGGGATAAAGGAATATTAATTTTTTCACGGTTGTCACGTGTAACTAAAACACAACTGTTGTTTTCTATATCGCGAGGTCCGATTTCCAGACGTAACGGTACGCCCTTCATCTCGTATTCAGAAAATTTCCAACCAGGCATGCGGTCACTATCATCAAGCTTTACTCGGTAGGATTTTTTTAATAATTCCAAAATTTCACGGGCTTTATCTAAAACACCCTCTTTGTGTTGTGCTATAGGAATAATTGCTATCTGAATTGGCGCAACTGCAGGCGGCAGTACCAAACCGTCATCATCGCCGTGTACCATAATAATCCCACCGATGGAACGGCTGGAGACACCCCAGGATGACTGATGTACATACTGTAACTCATTATCGGGATCGGTATATTGGATATCGAACACTTTAGCGAAACCATCGCCAAAATAGTGTGATGTACCCGATTGCAGGGCTTTGCCATCGTACATCATGGATTCAACGGTATAAGTCGTTTCTGCTCCTGCAAATTTCTCGCTTTCAGTTTTCACACCTTTAATGACCGGAATGGCCAAAGTTTTTTCAAAAAAGTCTGCGTAAAGTTCCAGGATATCTTTGGTCTCCTGAATGGCTTCTTCGGCTGTTGCGTGTGCTGTATGTCCTTCCTGCCAGAAAAATTCACGCGTACGCAAAAAGGGACGAGTTGATTTTTCCCACCGCACAACAGAAACCCACTGATTATAAAGCTTTGGTAAATCGCGCCAGCTTTCAATAATTTCTGAATAATGATCGCAAAAAAGCACTTCTGAAGTTGGGCGCACACAAAGCCGTTCTGAAAGCTTTTCGTCGCCTCCATGGGTTACCCAGGCAACCTCCGGGGCAAAACCGTCTACGTGATCTTTTTCCTTCTGCAGAAGGCTTTCCGGGATGAACAGAGGCATAATAACGTTTTCATGGCCGCTTTCTTTGAAACGCCGATCTAAATCTTCCCTGATTAATTCCCACAAGGCAGTCGCATATGGTCTTAAAATCATGCAACCCCGCACAGCAGAATAAGAACTCAATTCTGCCCTAGTCACAATATCTGTATACCATTGTGAAAAATCTTCATCTCGTGAAGTGATCGCTTTAACCAGTTTATCTTTTTTGCTCATATTACTCTTTCTATCTGATCGATGTTAACCTTCGGATATATTATATTTTTTGTAATAAACTATTTATTGTGTGGGTTTATATACAACTGGACATTTATCTAAATCCAGTACTTCAACAGTTTGTCTTGCTATAGCCAACTCCTCGTTGGTTGGAATAACAAAAACGTCTACTTTGGAATTCTCTGTCGAAATTTTTCTTTCCTCTCCTCTGACTTTATTTGCTTCCGGATCCAGTTCCACACCTAAAAAAGCTAATCTGTCGCAAACAGTCTGACGCAATTTAGGATCGTTTTCGCCTATCCCTGCAGTAAACACAATAGCTTCAAGTCCATTTAGCACTGCTGCATAAGAAGCAATGATTTTACTTGCCTGATAGTAAAACATGGATAAGGCTAACTGGGCACGCTCGTTGCCAGCCTTAGCAGCCTTCTCTAAATCACGGAAATCGGAGCTAACGCCTGATATGCCTTTTACGCCGCTTTCTGAGTTCATAATTTCGTCTACATCTGCACACGTTTTATTTTCCAGCTCAGCTATAAAAGGAACAATCGCCGGATCAATGTCTCCGCAACGCGTACCCATAATAATTCCGGCAAGAGGAGTCAGTCCCATAGAAGTGTCAATACTTTTTCCTCCCTTAACTGCGGCAAAAGAGGAACCGTTACCCAAGTGGCAGGTAACTAGTTTTAAAGTACTGGACTTATATTTAGTAAGCTCTGCGCAGCGTCTGGCTACATACATATGGCTGGTACCATGAAAACCATAACGGCGAATCTGATGCTTTTCATAATAGCGATAAGGCAGACCATACATATAAGCTTCTTTTGGTAAGGTTTGATGAAAAGCTGTATCAAATACGCATACCTGCGGTACGCCTGGCATCATTCTTTCACAGGCTTCAATTCCCATCATGTTGGCAGGATTATGCAAAGGTCCCCAATCATAAGTTTTACGAATGGATTCTTTCACCTCTTCGTTTACAACTGCGGGCTCAGAAAAGATTGGGCCTCCGTGAACAACGCGATGTCCAATTCCGTCAATCTCTTGCAGAGAGTTGATAATGGGATGCTCAGAATCTAATAATGCATCTATCATGCGTTTAACTGCAGATTTATGATCCGGCATTTCAAATTTTTCTTTTACAATTTCGTAACCATTACTGTTGGAATGGCTAAACAAGGATCCGCTAATACCGATACGCTCACACATACCCTTGGCCATTACAATTTTATTCTCAAAATCAAGTAACTGGTATTTTAAAGATGAGCTACCTGAATTGATTACCAGAATATTCATTAATTTACTCCTAAATCTTTTTCTGCTTACTTATTCTTCCAATATCTGTTTGCACTGCACGCAAGTAAGTGCCACGACACCAACAATATCATCTGTGCTGGCTCCTCGTGAAAGATCGTTAATCGGTTTGCTTATCCCTTGTAAAATAGGACCGTAGGCGTCAGCTTTACCTAAGCGTTGTACCAGCTTATAAGAAATATTTGCCGAATTCAGGTCCGGAAAAATCAGACAGTTGGCACGACCTGCAATTTTGCTATCAGGCGCCTTGAGTTCCGCTACAATTGGAACCAGGGCAGTATCAGCCTGAAGCTCCCCCTCGATAATAACATCAGGCTTTTTTTCTTTAGCTAATGCGGTAGCAGCAACTACCTTATCGACCGACTCACCTGCCCCGCTGCCCAAAGTAGAAAATGACAACATCGCTACTCGTGCCTCTCGCCCTGTCAGTCTTTCAAATGATTCCGCCGATGACACCGCTATCTCAGAAAGCTGATCTGCATCCGGATCAATCATAAGTGCCACATCAGAGAAAAGAATCAAACCATTTTCGCCGTAATCTTTCTGCGGGCTGTCTATCAAAATAAATGAAGATACTAGCTTTGTACCTGGCTTTGCACGCAGTATTCTAAGGGCAGGACGCAAAGTGTCAGCAGTGCTGTGAATAGCTCCTGCCACTAAACCGTCTGCCAGACCGGCTTTAACCATCATAACGCCAAAAGGGATAACTTCTCCCATTTCTTTCGCTGCCACATCCTCTGTGCAGCCTTTGTGCTTGCGCATATCATAATATTTCTGATTAAACTCTTTCCGCAAAGAACTTTTTGCCGGATCTTCAAATCTCGCTTTTGATAAATCTAAGTCAGGATGTAATTTTACAATCTTTTCCTTATCTCCAATCAAAATAATATTGGCAATACTGTCGGCCATGATTTTGGCAGCTGCCGCTGCTACTCGTGGATCTTCACTTTCGGGTAGCACAATTGTTTTGTTTGCTGCTTTTGCTTTTTGCAG
>CAZVVR010000103.1:0-5237 GCA_964630605.1 uncultured Mageeibacillus sp.
AAAAATTGCTGTTGCTCAGCTCTGGCGTCGGCTGTAATAGATTCGGTCAGGGCAAGCATTGCGACACTGACTATTGCAATGATGGTCAATATTAGTGCAGGCATGAAACCACGTTCTATGAATTTGGTTTTATTTTTTGTATTAGGAATTTTGGCTTCGTTTTTTGCCATAATTTCCTCCAATCGTCTTGTGAGCTGTCCAGCGCTCAATGTGCGGGTTAAGAATATTCATCAGCAGTATTGAATACGAAACTCCTTCCGGCATGCTGCTGTACATTCTCAGAAGAAAGGTGAGAACTGCAGCGCCAAAAGCAAATATAATTTTTCCCAGAGTAGTTGTAGGTGAGGTCACATAATCAGTAAGCATGAAAAAAGCTGCCAGAACCAGGGCACCGCTCAAAAGATGGTAAAGCGGATCACCACCGACCAAGGTAATTAAACCGATAGTAGCACCCAAATACACCAGAGGGATCCAGAGATCGATTACACCTCTGATCAGCAAATAGAGTGCTCCAATCACTAATGCCAGAATGCAGGTTTCCCCAATGCTGCCGGCGTGAGTTCCCAGAAAAAGATCCAGGCTGGAAATATCTCCTGCTGACAATCCCAGGGGAGTGGCACTGCTGACCAGATCAACTTGCGAAGCTCCGGCAGATGAATTATAGGCATATTGCGGTAAAACCGAAAAACTATTGCTGGCCGTGGCGAAAGATACCGCCAGAATAACACGGGCTGTTACTGCCGGATTAGCAAAGTTTCCGCCTAATCCGCCGAAAAGTTGCTTAACGAACACGATGGCAATAAAAGCTCCGAGAACAACCATCCATATGGGATAGCCGGCCGGCAGTCCTGCCGCCAGCAGTAATCCGGTAACTACAGCCGACAAATCGTTAATGGTTTGCTCCCGTTTCATAACCATGCGTGTCAGCGCTTCAAAAACGACACAGCTGGCTATACTGACAGCGTAAATCAGCAATGCACGCCAGCCGAAAATCAGAACTGAAGCAATCACCATAGGTATCAGTGCTAAAGCTACGTCAAGCATGATGCGCCGGGTAGAAGAGTTATCCCTTATGTGAGGGGATGATGATACGCGTAACATTAATTCATAGTCTCCTTAGTAATTAGTCCTTGTTTTTTTGACTTTGCATTTCGCGTCTGACTAATGTTTTGCCGATTCTTATATTTTGCAGCAAATAGCGCTTGGAAGGACAGACGTAAGTGCAGCAACCACATTCGATGCAGTTCATTACATGGTATTTGTTGAGAGTATCGCAATCCTGAATGCGGGCAGCCTTATCTAAGGTTGTTGGCATTAGTAGCATTGGGCAGGCTCTGGTGCAGCGCCCACACTGAATACAGGCAATTTCTGAAGGTAAGGTGGCTTCTTTTTCATCCAGCATGAGAATAGCATTGTTATGTTTGAGAATCGGGCGGCTTAAGTCATCAATGGCAACTCCCATCATGGGGCCTCCCATAATAACTTTAAAAGCTTCAGCTTTGCAGCCGCCGCTTTTTTCAACGACATCTTCTATAGCTGCACCAATTGGAACGTCCAGATTTGCAGGTGTTTCAACTGCTGATCCGTCCAGCGTGACTACTTTTCTCACCAGTGGCATTCCGGTTTCGAAATACTCGGCAATATAACGAATGGTTCCAACATTTTGCACGATAACTCCCACATCTGCCGGCAGTCCGCCTTCCGGCACAATGCGTCCGTTTACCAGGCGAATTAAGACTTTTTCTGCTCCGGTAGGATACTGGGTCGGAAAAACTCTGACTGAGATTCCTTGTTTGGGAAAGTCAGGTGCGTCGGAAATTTTATCAATTTCCGCCTGTAAAACACTAACGAGATCGCGTTTATTGTCTTCGATGGCAATAATTGCCTCAGGAATATTTAAATAGCGGCAGGTCAACATAATACCTTTGATTACCTGCTGGGGATATTCCAGGCAAGTACGATGATCAGACGTGATATATGGTTCGCATTCTGCAGCATTAATAATCAGGGTATCAATGGTTTTATCCGGAGGAGGTTGCATCTTCACATGGGTAGGGAAGGCTGCACCGCCCAATCCTACCAGGCCGGAAGCCCTGACTGCGGCTACGAAATCCTCTGAGTTATGCACTTTCGGTGGCTTAACTTCCTCAGATACAGTTTCCTTGCCATCGGAATCGATATTTACATATTCAACGTAAGTGCCGTCACTCAAAATTTCTTTTTTGACCGACTTTACGGTTCCGGAAATACTGGCATGGACCGGTACGCTCCAGGCACCCAGAGGTTCGCCTATCTTTTGGCCGATAGCTACCTGATCTCCTTTTTTCACCAAAGATTTACAACCCGGGCCTATTTGCATATCCAAGGGGATGGAAACAGCTTCAAAACCATTTACTTTCTTGATGGCTGCGTTAGCTGTGTTTTTGTTTTGACGGGGATGGACGCCCTGTAATTTTTGGGGCCACTTTAATCGCATCCTGGTTTACCTCCGAACTTTTTCGTAAAAAAACTCTCAGCTGCAAAGTTTGGTATCATCTGTATTTGCGCTGCGAGTTAAGTTTTAAACACTTTTCTTCGATAGAAGTAGGATAACATATTAGGGCTCGTCTTTGTGCTTTATATGAAGTCATAGCGTAATTATTGAATAAATTTCTTAACATAAAGAGATATGTTTATGCAATATATAGATTTGATCTAATAAGATTGCCCGTATCTGGTATCTGAAATAATAATAGTGGTTTCAACGGGTTCGTGTAAACTGCTTAAGGGGAGTATCTGTTCAGCTGAACAGACAGAGATTCAAGTGCAAAGTAAAAAAGTAGATTTATTAAACAGGCCGGTAACTTCCGCCATTGTGAAATTAGCCATACCTATTATGGCCGGTTCTTTTTTAAGTCTGGCTTACAGTCTTACTGATACATTTTGGGTAGGAAAACTTGGATCACAGGCGGTGGCAGCTGTCGGGACCGGAGGTCTGCTTTTATGGGTTTCGGATGGTATCCTAAGCATCATGCGCATAGGCGGCCAGGTTCATTGCGGCCAATCTTTCGGACGCGGCGAAATGAAAGAAGTTCGTTGCTTTGGCAGAGAAGCCCTGCGTTTAGGTTTTTTTGCGGCAACCCTGCTGTTTCTGGCCTATTTTTTTGTTTCTGATCCCATCATTTCCATCTTTAATTTTAATGAGATTACGACTCACAATGATTCAATAATCTATTTACGTGTAATCAGCTTCGGGCTTTTTGCAAGTTACGGCGGAAGAATCATGAGTTCTCTTTTAACGACGGTTGGGAACAGCAAGTTGCCCTTTATAGCTAATGCTATAGGTCTGATTGTAAATATGATTTTGGATCCGGTGATGATACTCTTGATGGATTTGGGTGTATTTGGTGCCGGCTTAGCTACTGTAATCGCTCAGACCATTGTTTTAGTCATACTTTTTGTTGCTGCCAGAAAAGATGAGATTTTTAATGATTTAAAACTTTTTTCGGAACCCATCGCCTGGAGCAACGTGCGTGAGATTTTGCGCATAGGGCTTCCGGCCGGAGTTCAATCGCTTATCCGCTCTACGGTGACAATCGTGATTTCGCGCATGGTGGTACGGTTTGGCGATCTGAGTGTTGCAGTACAGCGTTTCGGTTCACAGGTAGAGTCTATATCCTGGCTGACAGCCGACGGCTTTGGTTCTGCAGTCAGCGCATTCGTGGCACAAAATTTTGGAGCCGGCCAGGGTAAGAGAATGAAAAAGGGTTATCGTTCTTCCGCAGTAATAGTGACTATAATTTGTATTTTTACTACGGCCATCCTGTATTTCTTTGCCGCCGACATCACTGCATTGTTTTTGAAAGAACCGGAAGCAATTGCAGGCGGTAAAAATTATTTGCAGATTTTATCCGCTTCCCAGATATTGATGGGCTTGGAGATTATTACTATAGCGGCTTTCTCTGCCCTGGGCCAGACTCGTTTCACAGCGATTGTTTCTACAATATTTATCGGAGCGCGTATCCCCCTGGCTGCCTGGTTGTCGTCGACACCCCTGGGCGTTAACGGTATCTGGTGGACTATGACCATTACGACTAATGTGGTTGCGGTTGTTTTCATTGTCTCTTTCCTCAGCTATATGAGAAAGTTGGAGAAAAACAAAATAATAGATTTTTCGTGATGTATATCAACCTATAGCGGTCGCAACTAATTACAGTCATATAGTCACAGTTAGCATCTTTGTGTTAATCTGTAAACATCGGAATATCTGACAGGCACAGGCAGAACTGTGAATCTATGATCGAAAATAATTTGCATATTAAGATTTGTTAGACCGATTAAAGGAGTACATAACAAATGAAAAAGATCTGCGATTTTTTAGGCATGACTTCTCTTTTTGGCAGTTTGGATCAGTCTGTTTACCATGCATTTTGTTACAATACCAATATGAAAACATATTGGAAAGGCGAGGTTATAGTAAATGAAGGAGATCCTTGTACCGGTATCGGTATAGTCGTTGAAGGACAACTTGCCCGTCAAAAATATTCTGCTTCCGGCGAATTTTCTACACTGGAGTTACTTGGACCGGGAGACATTTTCGGAGCAACGCTTATATTCTCATCCCGCAAAAAGTTTCCGTTTACTCTGGAAGCAGTTTCTCATTGCAAAATAGTAAAAATGACCAGAGATGTATTGCTGTCCATGATTTCTAAAAATCCGCAGCTGCTGTTAAACTACATGCAAATGTTGTCGGACCGGTCTTCAGAACAAGACAAGCGGATCAATTTGCTTTCGCAAAAAACTTTACGTTTGAAAATTGGGCATTACTTACTGCAGCTGTTAGAAGAGCAATTATATGAACATGAAATATCACTGGAGCAGGCACTTCTTTACCCGACAACTTATGCAGTTGAGCTGCCGGTATCAAAAGAAGTAGTTTCCCGTCTTTTAGCGATGCCGCGTCCGTCTTTTTCACGGGAATTGATCAGTATGGAAAAAGATGGCTTGTTACGAGTTAGTGGCCGTGTAATCTGGTTACTGGATATTCGTGGTTTGGCCACCGAAATTATCCTTGATTCTGATGAGGCAGTGCCCGCCGGATGATTAAATCTATCAAATTTCTGATCTTATATCAAAATATATAATGAGTTTGTACAAGTTTTGTCAAAAAGACTGTGTTTTTAATATATTGCATTTCTCTTTGCTTTAACTATAAAATTATTAGGATACAATAATTTTTTATATTATAAAAATATAAA
>CAZVVR010000104.1:0-5181 GCA_964630605.1 uncultured Mageeibacillus sp.
TTTTTTAAGTTTATACCCCTGGTAGGTCTGCAGATGGTCAGTTCCAGTTATTTCCAGGCAGTAGGTAAGCCCAAACAAGCAACTCTATTAGCTTTATCGCGGCAAGTAATTATTTTTATACCTCTTTTGGTGATTTTGCCACGGTTTTGGGGTCTGGAAGGTGTGTGGTGGTCAGCACCTTTGTCCGATATAGGAGCATTTATTATGACTGGTGTTTGGCTCTGGTATGAGATGAAACAATTAAATAAAACCATTGCTTTAACGCAGGCGAAAACAATTAAAGAAGCCGAAAAGCAGGAACTGCCGGCAAATCCTTAAATTTTATAATTTTAAAATTTACAAAAAACAGCACAGATTCCGCGGAATCTGTGCTGTAAACGGTACCTTATGATGTCTTTGTTTAAGTTCCTTATTTAAGTTCTTTAATTATTGTCTTTAAAAATATCGGTAAGTCATTTGGATTTCGTGAACTGATAATATTACCATCAACTACAACTTCCCGGTCAACCCATTCTGCTCCGGCATTAATCAAATCATCTTTGATTGAGAAAAATGAAGTAACTTTCTTGCCTCTGATTGCATCAGCAGATGCCAGCATCCAGGGAGCATGGCAAATCGCAGCAATTAACTTGCCAGCCTTGTTCATCTCTGTAACAAAATCAACTGTTGCTTGGGTTCTTCTCATATAATCAGGAGAAAATCCGCCCGGGATTACAAGGGCGTCATAGTCCTCAGCAGAAACCTCATCAGATGCATGTGTGCTTGTTTCTTTTAAACCATCCTTGGAAGTAAAGACGGTATCCTTTTTAGGTCCTATGAGGTCAACCTCAAATCCTTCTTCCTGCAATCTGTAATAAGGGTAAATGAACTCTCTGGTGTCAAACATGTTTTCAATTAACATAGCGATTTTTTTCATTAATTTGTCCTCCTTCTGCTGTAAATTTTTGCGGCTTGCAATAGTAAGAATAAAGGTTTTACCGGAAAATGTCGGTAACTTGAAGCTCGGTGCAGCAAAGCGGTTACGGATTTTAATCTTTCCGGATTTCTACTAAAGCCGGTTGGCTTTCAAGTAATCAGAACCAGCCCTTTTTTTTACCGTAAATTAAACTGAAAACGGTGAAGGATATGCTAACAAGGATCACTATAATGTATGTGCCTTTATACGCCAGTTCCGGCATCTTAAGGTTCATCCCGTACCAACCTACAATCAGGTTAAGAGGTAAAAAGATGGAAGTGACAACGGTAAAGAAACGCATAGTGTCATTGAGACTTATATCCAGCTGATTTTGGTAGGCTTCCCGGACCTGAGTCAGATAATCGCGCAGATTAAGTACCGTATTAAGCAAACGTCCGGCTTTGTTTTTTTGTGCACGAAAGATCTGTAACTGATCTGTCGAAAAGAGATTGTTCTGATTTTTTTCCAATTCTTCCAGGCTTTCATACCAGGCCTGGAAATAGCGTTTCAGGGTCAGCAACTGTTTGCGTAGCGTTATAATGATGTTGGTATGATCATTAGGATTTTTCAGGGTCGCATCTTCTTCTAATTCTTCAATTCGGTCTTCTATCTGATCTAACAGTTCTAAATCTTGCGACAGAATTTGATTAAATAAAAGAGACAACATTTGTCCGGTAGTCAGATTTTCAAGAGGTCCGGAAACAAGGCTCTTTTGCCAGCTTTGCAAGACAGGGTTTTGACCCAGTACCACTAGAAACTCTTGTGTGAGATATATTTCAATAAGCTCCGTTTCTTTTTCAGAAAAAATAAACTCGGGGATGTGTACGGCAAAATAGTCGTACTTGTTTCGCGACTCAAAACGGATGGTTTGACTTTCCGCTTCAGGAAAGATTGACCTTGTGTCAATACCGGATAATGCAAAAGCCAAATCGCGTTGTTCGAAATCAGCCAGAATCGCTGCAGGTTTTGGTATTGTTTTTCCTTCAGAGTAGGTTTGAAATTGTCCATCAGCAAAAATAATCATTACGCATTCCTCCTGAACCCGCTTTCTTATTTGGCATTTTGCCTTTTATGATATTATCCGGCAGCTTTTTTTAAAAACTATCTTGCATTATGTTTCATTGGAAACTGTTTCGCCTCGGTCGTTTTTTTTCTTTTTAAATTCTAAGCTTTTATTAGCTTTAATATGAAATTAAACATTTGAGGAAAGATTTATCCTATTTTTACTATAGCTTGTTTTTTGGTATTCTTACATCAACAAAACACTGTTTTGTAATTCTAAATTTAGAAAATTTGAAGGCAAGCTAATTAAGATTGCATAATTATCAAACATTATGTATATTTATTAACAGGTGTTATTTTGGACTTCTCTAAATAGGTTGGGCCGAGAAGAGGAAATGATTTTTTACGCTGCCGTTTGGTGGCTAGAGGAGAACTTTTGGAAAACATATCTTCAATCTTTTCACTATTATTTTTTTTAGCAGCTATAGTGTCTCTTTTCTGGGGTCTGCATCTGGTCAGACTAAACTCAGAATCACATATAAACAGGTTGTTTTTATCGATATGCGTAGCATTAAGTGTATGGTCTTTTGGCTTCGCTATGGCAAACTCTCAAAGCAGCATGGAGGCTGCTTTATTTTGGAGGCGTTTTTCTGCTGTCGGCTGGACTTCAATATTTGGCATTATTTTACATTTTTTCCTGTTTCTCACTAAAGAAGAAGCCGATACCAAATTTAATAAAGCTCTATTTCTTATACATATTCCATCACTTATCAATATGTATATTTTTGCTTTTTCCAATAATATGGCAAAAATCCAATATAATCTGGTTGAAATGGAATACGGTTGGACGAATATCGCTGTAAATAATGGGTGGGATTATTATTATTATTTTTACTATACCGTGTATATGGCAATCAGCACTGTTGCTGTCTGGAAATGGGCCGGAAAAAGGAAAAAAGGCATTCAAACAAGGCAAGCTAAGCTTATTCTTGTGGCCATTTTTCTGGCTGCTTTGTCCGGTGGTTTAATCGATCTGGCGTCAAATTCGTTACTGATAAGTCCATTGCCGCAAATGGGTCCTTTATTCACTTTACTGCCAGTGGGGATGATGTACCATGCAGCAAAATACCATGATATATTAAATGTCAAAAAAATTAATAAAGAGGAGATATTTATTTCCAGTGAACAGCAAAAGGTGTTATTCAAAAACCTTTCAGTAGCTATTTGTTTGGGTGGAGTTCTAGCTTCTGCTTTTGAGTATTTTTCCAAAAACTCCGGCAATACCGGTGATTTAACAGCATCGCTGGTAAAGGGTGGAATATTAATTGGTCTGGGGCTCAGTATATTTTTTATTCAGAGAGTTAAAAAGGAAGAATTGAGAAAAAAATTGACTACGGTGATTCTGGTAATCAGTATTCCTGTGGTTACACTTCAGTTTTTAGAGTACTCATCAATAACAGTTTGGGCTTATTCAATAATAATAATTATAAGTTCACTTTTATTCGAAAAGAGAACTCTTCTGATTTCAACAGCTATCGTAGCAATAATAACGCAAAGACTAGTTTGGATATTTATAGAGGAATCCTATGTATTAGTGGATCAATATGACTTTATTCTAAGAATCATGCTTTTGGTAATTGCTCTTTTGTTAGGTTTTTACATTAATAATATATATATAGCCAAAATAAAAGAAAGTAATAATCAAATTAAATTTCAAAAACTGGTTTCAGATGTAGCATTGGATTTGGTTGGCTTTAATCTGGACAATTCTTATGGAAAACTCAATAGTTTTCTGGAAAAGGTTGGAAAATTCTACAGTGGGGACAGAACTTATATATTTACCATTAATTATTCAAATGAGACTATGACCTATTCCAATGAGTGGTGCAATGTTGATATAGGCAAGGAAGAAGGCACCATAGATGAGATTCCGCTTGATATTTTCCCCTGGTGGTTAGAACAGTTCAGGATTAATAAAAGAGTATGTATTGAAGATGTGGACTCCATGCCGGTTGAAGCACGGTCCGAGCAAGAACAACTTCAAAGACAAAAAGTGAAATCATTATTGTCAGTACCTGTTTTGAGAGATAACAAAATACACGCTTTTATAGGGATAGACTCAGTAACAAAAAATAAGCATTGGTCGAAAAAAGATATAGAATTACTTCATATCCTGGCTAACATTTTATCCAATGTGCTGACCCCGACACAGATTGACCAGGAAACTAAATTCAGAGCTTATCATGACAGTTTAACCAGGTTGCCCAATCGTTTTTTATTTACTGACAGAGTTACTAACGCTATTAATTCATTCAAAAAAACCGATCAGGGCTTTGGAATAATATTCCTGGATCTGGATGGCTTTAAATTAGTAAATGATACCCTGGGACACAGGGGCGGTGACAGTTTGCTCAAGCATGTGGCTAAAAGATTATCTGAATCAGTCCGCAAAACAGATACCGTGGCCAGATTCGCCGGCGATGAGTTCATAATTATGGTCAACAATATTTCAAATTATGATCAAGTAAGCAAGATTGCAGATAATGTGATGGGAGTATTTGCAGAGGCATTTATAGTAGGAGAGCAAGAATTCTTAATTTCAGCCAGTGCAGGTGTCGCAATGTTTCCGGCAGACGGAGATAATGTAGATGATTTGATAATGAATGCCGATATCGCCATGTACAAAGCTAAAACCGAAGGCATAAATCAATATGCAATCAGTACCGAAGAGATGAAAAGAGAAACACAAATCAAGATCGAGTTATCAAATGATATCTCGAAAGCTTTGAAAAGGAATGAATTTACTGTTTATTATCAGCCTCAAGTGGATCTGGCTACAAATAAAATAATTGGTCTGGAGGCCCTGGTCAGATGGATGCATCCAACAAGAGGAATCATATTACCGGGTGTGTTTATTCCTATCGCAGAGAAAAGCAATTTAATAAATGATATCGGGGAGTGGGTTTTGAAAACAGCTTGTTTGCAAATCAAAAAATGGCAGGATATGGGCCTGCCCCACTTGAATTTAGCTGTTAATCTATCAGCAGTTCAGATAATGAATCCTAATTTAATCGAAAATGCAGGAAATATTTTCAAAGAAACAGGAGTAGATTCAAAATATATATGTTTGGAAATTACAGAAAATATTGCAATAAAAGAAACGGGCTATGTACTGGATGTCTTAAACAAGCTGAAAAAATTAGGTGTTGCTATTGCTATCGATG
>CAZVVR010000105.1:0-5116 GCA_964630605.1 uncultured Mageeibacillus sp.
ATCTGTGAATTAGAATATTAAAAGATAATTCAGATTGGGATATGATTTTGTGTCAAAGAATTTGCAGAAAGGTGTGTTACAGTGGCTCAAAAATGTGCGCAGGAAAATTTTGGTGGCAATGCTACCAAATGTGGGACTTTATACCTGATTCCCACTCCCTTGGGAAACCCCGACGACTTGAGTGTGCGTGCTCGTTCTATTTTGGAGAATGTAGATTATATTGCAGCTGAGGACACGCGCCGGGCCGCCCGTCTTTTATCTTCTCTGGGTATCGGCAATGACCTTGTCAGCTATTACGAGCAAAATGCAGAACAAAGAGAAGAACAGATTTTGAATGATTTGATCCAGGAGGCAAAATCGGTAGCAGTGATTTCAGATGCCGGCACACCGTGCATATCGGACCCGGGAGCCAGCCTGGTGTTTAAGGCGATTGAGCAAAATCTTAAAGTGGTTTCTGTGCCCGGACCTTCTGCGATATTAACAGCATTGGTTGCTTCGGGTTTAGATCCTTCCCGCTTTGTCTTTAGTGGTTTTGCCCCTCCCAAGGGCAGCAAGCGTGATGATTTTATAGCAAAAATGGCGCGAGAAGAATATACAGTTGTTTTTTTTGAATCTCCTCATCGATTAAGAAAAACTTTAACTGACATGGAAAAACAGGGTCTGGGTGAGCGTCGCCTAACAATAGCGCGTGAGTTGACTAAAGAATATGAAGAATTTCTGTATCTCGATGTCAGCTCTGCCCTGCGCTACTATGAAACTGTAGCTCCCAGAGGAGAATTTACACTCGTTCTGGAAGGGGTCGGCGCTTTTGAAAAACGTACAAATAAAGTTATAGAAGAATTTTCAGATGAAACTTTGCAAAACTTGTTGGGACAACTCTTAAATGAGGGTGTCCGGACCAAGCCGGCATCCAAAATATTGTCTGAAATTACTGGTATGCCGCAACGCCAACTTTATGATTTGGCTTTGGAAATAGATAAAAATTCTTCAGAAAACAGCGTCTAAACTATTATATTAGACGGTGACTGCTTTAATTTGCTAAACTAACTAAGCGGCACCGGCTATATCAGCTGCTGCCGACGACTTAAACGGTTAAATGCGGGAAAAATAAATTATCAGCTGTGCGCAAAACTTACCGGCACGAAGATGGCCGCTCGCATAAGGAGACAATATGTCAAGCAAAACATTCTATATTACAACCCCTATTTATTATCCCAGCGACGATTTGCACATTGGGCATGCTTATTGTTCGGTAGCCGCCGACACCATGGCAAAATATAAACGGATGCGCGGCTATGATGTTTTCTTTCTCACCGGAACGGATGAGCATGGCCAGAAGATTGAAGAAGTTGCCCGGGAACGCGGGTTGGAACCGCAAGTTTTCGTTGATCAAATGCTTGTGAAAATAAAAGACTTGTGGAAGCTGATGCATGTAGACTACGACGGTTTTATCCGCACCACGGATCCCAGTCATGTTAAGGCAGTACAGCATATTTTTGTCAAACTTAACGAAAAAGGCGATATTTATGAAGGCGTTTATGAAGGATGGTATTGTACTCCCTGCGAATCTTTCTGGACAGAATCTCAGTTGCTGGATGGCTTGTGTCCTGATTGTCAACGGCCGGTTGAAAAGACCCGTGAAAAAAGTTATTTTTTCCGCCTGTCAAAATACGAAAATCGCCTGAAACAATTGTTTCATGAACACTCTGACTTTGTTGAGCCAGCCTCCAGGGCACATGAGATGATTAATAATTTTCTGGAAGCCGGATTGGAAGACCTGGCTGTTTCACGTTCCAATTTTTCCTGGGGAGTGCCCTTGCCTTTTGCTGATGACAGTATTGCTTATGTTTGGGTGGATGCTCTTTGCAATTATATAACTGCCCTGGGATACCCCGATGATACTGAACTGTTCGACCGTTACTGGCCGGCGGATGTCCATCTGGTGGGCAAAGAAATTATGCGTTTTCACTCATTAATCTGGCCTGCACTTTTGATGGCTTTAGATTTGCCTTTGCCAAAAAAAATATTTGGTCACGGTTGGCTTTTGTTTGAAGGCGGCAAAATGTCAAAATCCAAGGGCAATGTCGTCGATCCTGCCATTTTGGTTGATCGCTATGGGCTGGATGCTCTGCGTTACTTTCTCTTACGTGAATTTCCTTTTGGATCTGATGGTAACTATTCAACAGAAGCACTGATAAAGAGAAGTAACAGTGATTTGGCCAATGATTTCGGTAACCTTTTGAGCCGTGTTGTGGCGATGATTTCACAGTCATTTTCGGAAGGATTTCCGTCGGAAAAGGACTTTGATCAGGTTGATATCGACCTGACAAATCTGGCTGATGAAACGGCTGCTAAAGTGGAACAACATTTTGATAAAATGGAATTTTCTCTGGTATTAGCATCGATTTGGCATTTAATAGGCCAAAGCAATAAATATATAGATCTGACCACGCCCTGGATTCTGGCTAAAGAAGAGGAATCCCGGTCGCGGCTGGCAGCTGTTCTTTACACTCTGGCGGATGTTTTGCGCCGGATAGCAGTATGGATTTCACCCTTTATGGTGGATACACCGGCAAAAGTTCGTCAGCAGTTAGGCATCACAGATGCCGGAGAAGAAATAAATACTGAACTTAGCAGCTGGGAATCAGCCGCCGAGCCCGGCCTTTATCGTGATGATTTTATCGTGCAAAAAGGTAAGCCCATTTTTCCGCGTATCGACATCCGGGCGGAGCTTTCAACTATAGAAAAACTGGATGAGATCTAATGTGGTTTGATTCGCACTCACACCTGCAGGACAAAGCCTTTTCAAAAGACAGGGAAGAGGTTTTGGAACAGGCGGCCAGCGCTTGTGTTAATCGCATACTCTTAGCCACCTCAGATCTGAATGACAGTAAAAAAGCATATAATTTAGCTTTGGCACAGGATCAGCGCAAATCGCCCCGGCTCTACACCTCACTGGGTTTTCATCCGCACGAGGCTTCCAATTGGGATGAAGATTCCGAAACTGTCATTGCCGATATGATATCGGCCGATCGCTTGCGTCAAAAGGCGGGAAATCAAGCAATTATCGTTGCAATCGGAGAAATAGGTTTAGACTACCATTACCTGCATTCGCCAGCAGAAATACAACGCGAGATTTTTTATTTACAAATTGAAATCGCAGCCAAATATAATTTGCCAATTATTGTTCATATGCGGGAAGCAACCGACGATACTTTGAAAATATTACGAAGTGCTCGCAGCCGGGGGTTATTGCAACGTACCTGGGGTGATTCTGAGATCGGAGTAATGCATTGTTATTCCGAAAATGCAAAACATTTACCCGAGTTTATTGATTTGGGTTTTATGATTGGCTTTGACGGTCCTATTACTTTCAAAAACGGAACTGGGGCCAGAGCGGCATTGGCCGCTACGCCCATTGATTGCTTGCTGCTGGAGACTGATGCACCTTACCTGACACCGGTTCCTTATCGGGGCCAGCGCAACGAATCTTCTTACCTGACCTATATAGGTGAAAAGGCTGCTGAGATTAAAGGTCTTACTCCGGCAGAAATAGCAAAACAAACCACTGACAATGCACTTAGGTTGTTTCGCCTACAAGCTAAAGACTAGCTTTTTTCTCAGGAGAAAAATTAATTTTATAATTAATTTCCTGTAAAGCATCGTTAAATATTTCGCGATCCCGGTCGAAAACCAGGAATTTCATACTTTCTTCAGGCCGCAGCCAGGCAACTCGACGCACTTCTTCGAGCTGGGGGCGCAAACTTCCACCCAAATAATCGCCAATGAAAAAGGTGACAGTTTTTTGGGCGCCGGGATAAGGTGAGTAGGTTGATGCACGTGAAAAATCCGAACTGATCTCAATGTCAATTCCTGTTTCTTCCTTGACCTCACGGATAGCTGTTTCGCAGTCGGTTTCTCCATTCTCAACATGACCTTTGGGAAAAGACCAGTGGCTTGCGCTGTGCTGAACCAAAAGCACTCGCAGTTCGTTATTTATTTCGCGAAAGACAATCGCACCACAAGATCTTTCGTGCCTGACTTCATATTTTTGATACCGTCCTCTGTGTTTTCCGGGACCATATTTACTTTTTTTATCTTTTTTCGACATGTATTTAGTTTAACACGATGTTTAGGACCAGTGAGAGCGGAATTGGGATAATATAGAAACAAGGAGAATTTTATGAGTATTAATATTTTACATACGGCAGATTTACACTTGGGAAGCCGTATGCGATCACTAGGTCGAGCTGCTCCGGATTTTCAGGAAGCTCTGATTCAAAGCTTTGATAATTTATTGCAGCAAGCAGAAAAAAGAAAAATTGATCTATTTTTGATTGCGGGTGATTTTTTAGAGATGACAGAAATCGAGGATCGGGAATTGAATCGAATCTGTGATTTGCTGGCCCGTGAACGCCCCTTTCCCGTTTTGATAGTTGCAGGAAATCATGATCCCTACTCTTCAGCTTCACCTTATGCAACTATTTTTCCGGAGATTCCCCGGCTTTATGTTTTCCCTGCCGGAAAAACTGTACGACTTGATTTCCCGAAACTGGATGCATCGGTCTGGGGTGTCAGTTTTTCATCTCTTTATCAGGAAACGACATTACTGCCGATTCCGGGAACAGAAACGACGGTTCTGACTTATGATGGAAAAGATTTTTTGAATAAGAAAAAACAAGCGGATTCGTTGTTGTCTAACAAAATTGGTTTAATTCATGGGGAATATATATCTGGCAGAAATGTAACCAGTGCTTATAATCCTCTTGCTTCACAGGAGATTAACGAAAGCGGATTAGATTATCTGGCTCTGGGGCACATACATAAGCCCAGCGCAATACCAGCAAGCAATCAGATTGACCGCCACAGCACCTTGGCATTATACCCGGGCAGCCCGCAGGGTCTGTCTTTTAACGAAGCCGGTAGCAGGCATGCATTGTTGGTAGAGCTCAACAACTCAGAAGTTGTTGGTGTATCGCCGCTGTTATCAGCTTCGCGACTGTTTGTGGAACTGGATATTGAGCTTGAAGGTTCAGAATCGGATCAGGAAATAATTGATCTTATTTTGGCCAAAGCAAAGAATGTTGATTCAGATAATTATAAACGATTTATTTAT
>CAZVVR010000106.1:0-5105 GCA_964630605.1 uncultured Mageeibacillus sp.
GCACAAAAAAAAAGACTCGTGCGCTGACAAGCATAAGAATACTAGCACTGTCAATTGCAGCTGTCAACACAGGTTACAAATATATGGTTCATGGTTTCTCGTTTCTGCCTGTATTTTAACTGCCGGCTCAATTGGTCTGGATTAGTTTGAGTCGGGATCAGATAATGTTCGTCTTTTTCGCAATTCAGCGTTTACTTCTGATAACGGTATTTCCCGTGCTGCCAGTAAAACAATCAGGTGATAGATCAGATCGGCACTTTGGTTAATGATATCACTGCTGCTTCTGTTTTTGGCTGCAATTATCAAATCCAAGGTCTGTTCTCCTAAACGTGTCAGTATTTTATCCACACCTTTGTTTAATAAATAATTAGTATAGGAACCGGGCACGGGATTGCGTGCGCGCTCTATAACCACGTCATATAGCTCTCTGGAGATGAGTTCCAAGTTATCTTCCATTAAATTAACCTCGCCTTTCATGTCTAGTTTCTTGACATTATATAGATTATCATTTATATTTATGCTTAATCAGAAAACATTCATACGTTTCTGCTTCTTATCCCACACAGGCGACCGGATCCCCTCCCGGTCGCTTGTCTTATTCTAGGGATTATCTTTTAATTTTGTCGTACATATGGAACAGGTAAACCGAGAAGTTTCAGACAAGAGATTTAAACTAAAATCCGTGGAACGCGTGCATTTATGCCGGTGAACAATTCGTAATCAATCGTTTCGGCCTTTTCAGCCTGTACCGCCGCCGGTAATTTTTTCCCCTTGTACTCGCCCAGAAAAAGAGCTCTGTCACCTATTTGAACCTGAGGCAGATCGGTTACGTCCACCAGGCAACAGTCCATACAAACTCTTCCAACTATAGGAACTTCTGCTCCATTTATCAGCCAGCTGCCACGATTGGATAAAATACGCATAATTCCGTCAGCATATCCGGCCTCAATCAGGGCCAGCCGGGTATTGCGTTTTGCCTGCCAGGTCTTAGCATAGCTAACGAAAGTTCCGGCCGGGACATCCCGAAGCAAAAATACACGACTGAAAAGTGACATAACCGGTCGCAGATTATTCCAGAATTTTGACGGTGGCGCTTTTCCGCCGTAAAGGACAATGCCGGCACGAACCATGTCTAAAGCGAAAACCTCATTTGCAATTGCACTGCTGGCAGCCAGGTGCCGGATCAGCTTCTTTTCGCCTTTTTGCTGAAAGCCTGCCAAAAAATTATTAAATAAATTCAGCTGTTTGGCGCTGTATTCCGGATCTGCCGCTCCCGAAGCCAGATGGCTGAAAATACCTTCCAGTTTCAGCTGCGGATTTTTTTCTATAGTAAAAGCTGCTGCCACCGATTGTTCCAAATTGTCCTTGTCCGTACTCAGACCGAGGCGTGACATCCCGGTATCCAGTTTTAAATGCAAGCGCAGAGCCCCGTCGCTTTTGCCGGCCATTTGCGCATAAGGATTTATGTATGAGTGATCCATCACTGTAACAATCAGATTATAATGTTTCAGTTCTGCCACATAACGCGGATTCACAGAAGCCAATATTAAAATTTCACTCTTTATGCCCAGCTCTCTTAGTTGAATTGCCTCTTCCAAAGTTGCAACGGCAAAAAAGTTCACTTTGGCTTCTTTTTCGAGAATAGGTGCGATCAGTTTAACTTCATGACCGTAAGCATCAGCCTTGACCACGGCAGCCATGTTGATACCTGCCGGCAGATGCGACCGGACCACCGCAACATTATGGAGCAAAGCCTCACGGGAAATTTCCGCCCAGGTTCTCGCTTTATCCGCGCTTGTATCTCTTTTTTTAAAAGTCACATCAACCTCTTTGCCCTAAAGTTATTATTAAATCAAACGTTTTTCCACATAGGGTGAAATAAAAGCCCGGGTGAGAGCACCGTAATCAAAGGCAAAATCAAGTGTATCACCCAGCTCCAGATCATTGACATAATGTGTAATATCGCAAATCATATGATCACTGGAGGCACCCAGAAAATCAACATTTCGGTCCAGCGGCGTCAGAGTTTCACAGCTGGTATCCTGCCTGCCAATACCTAAAATTGCACGTTTCATCATTCCTTTGTCTTCAAAGGTAGGTTGCTCTCCAAAAGCATTAACTCCCAGTTTGCCTACAGGAACTGATTGTTTATTGCGACATTCAATAATTTGGGCCCGCAGAGTAAATACATCAGTATAAAGATCGCCCACCCTGTTTCCGTAGGAGGTTTCTCGTCCCAGAATATATGCTTCACCAATACGCAGATGATTTATACCCTGTGGCAGTTTACCGCTTTCCATCATATAAAGTGCTCCGGAGTTGCCACCGGAAACCAGAGGCAATTCGATGTTAAAACGAGAGCGCAGATAATCCGCCAGCTGCACCAGTTGTTCCATCTGCTTTTCTTCCGGTATCACACCGCCGTAGCAGTTAAAATTAGCTCCGATCCCGGCCAGCCAGAGACCGCGCAGCGACAGCGTCCTTTCAGCTGCTTTTTCAATTTCTTCGGGCAGAAAGCCTTCACGCAAATCTCCCATTTCCACCATGAGAATGACACCGTGAATTTTCTCCTGGCTCAAAGCCGCATCCGACAAAGCTTCCAGGGTAGCTATTTCCGAATTTAAACTGAGATCTGCATAGCGAACAACTTCGCTGACTTCGCATAACATCGGAATACGCACCATCATGTGAGATTTCCCCAAGTCATGGATCTGACGCAAATTCTGCCAGCGTGAATCACCGAAATTTTCAACTCCCGCCATAGCCATCTCTTCAGCTATCTGGCGATGGGCACAGAAACATTTAGTAATAAAATGAATTTGCACACCGGCTTTTTCAGCATTTTCCAACAACCATTTCAGGTTGTGTTTCAACTTTATACGGTCTATTAAAATCTGTGGATAGTGCATAATCTCCTCCTTACTTTAGGCTGAATTTAAATCAGCAGAGTCTTTAAAAATCTTAAGGGCAGCTGCGGGATAACGGCTGGCCATCACACCCAGAGAAGCCATGATATAGTCTTGGTCAATAATAACACGGGCATCCGCCCCCGGATAAAGCTTATCCTTGGCTGCGGCTGCTAAAACCCGACGTAAAATCTGTTCCGGCTGCCTGAGGTTTGCAAGCGCTCCTCCGGTGAGGATAATTGTGGAAACCTGAGTAAGATCTTTACCCTTGACCACCTTAACCCGTCCCTGCGGAGAATAAGATTCAAAAATTCGCCCGGCGTGGCGCTCCAAAGCCACTGCCAGGCAAGTCTCGGTTAAAGCCTCCAGCAGTTCCCATTCTGATTTCGTCTGCGGTTTTTCGGTTAAAGTATCCAATGCAGACACCACTGCCTGATCAAGCCGGGCACGCATTTTGGGAGCCATTTCTTCAAAAACCAGATGGCGATTTATAAAAACACCAAGATCACCTTCTACAGTACGCTTGGCTAATGGCTCAGGTGCCACAGAAATCTGCTGCATAGCTTCACTGCCGGGAGTAACCGAGTGTATGTCTGTGGTCGCTCCTCCGACATCGATAACCAGCAAATCACCCAGCTCCTCATAAACTAGTTTTGCCATCGCCATCACCGCCCCCGGTGTCGGCATGATTTTGCCGCTGACCTGATCATGAATATGCGCCATTCCCGGTGCCTTGATAATGTGTTTTTCAAAAACTTCCTGGATAACTTCACGGGCTGTTTCGATATTGAGCCGGTCAATCTCCGGATAAACATTATCGCTTATATAAAGCTCAATTTCGTGCTCAGCCGCTATTTTTCGGATTTCATGCTGGTTTTCACAATTACCGGCATAAAGAAAAGGTGTGTCCGGCAGAGTTTCTGCCAGCCTGATAAAATTAAAAACCGCAGTATCCCGTTCCCCAAAATCGACTCCCCCCGCAACCATGACTATACGAGGATCTATTGACGCGATTTGCTCTAAGTCAGAAAAACGTAATTTGCCGGCGGTAACCAAACGCAAAACGGCGCCGGATCCCAAAGCCGCCTCACGTGCTGCCCGCACCGTCATGTCACGAACCAGCCCGTGGACAGTCATGGATAGACCACCCGCAGCGGAACTGGTGGCGAAATAATGACGCGCCCTGATTTCTTCTTTACCTAACTTTTTGGCCAGATCTGCCCGGGCCTGATCCAGCCCTATTCTGACATCTCCATCCTGAACAGTGGTTGCGCCGGCAGCCTGAGCTAGGAAAACGGGGGATCCCCCGTTTTCCAAACCATCAAAGGCATTTAGAATTGTTGTAGTGCTGCCAATTTCGGCAACTAATAAATCAATATCCAGTGTGTTCATCCTTTAATCTAGAATTCCTTCCTCCTGCAGTTCCCGCCGGCGCTCAACCAGGAAACTGGCAACATCAATACCTTTGCTGCCGCGCCCAAAGCCAACATCCATACCGGCTTCAACGGCCAGTTCACAGTTAACTTGTGTGCCGCCTGAAACCAGTATTAATTTATCGCGTACGCCTTTTTCCACCGCTGTGTCAGCAAGTTTTCGCATATTGTCGTAATGGACATTGTTGTGTGAAATTATCATTGAAGCGAGAATCGCATCAGCGTTCGTTTCAATAGCTGCGTCAACTAATTTTTCCACAGGAACCGATGTGCCCAGGTAATGATACTTAATGCCGAAACCTTCGATGCCTCCGTGTTTGATGTCCAGAGTTTCTTTCAGGCCGACTGAGTGCTCATCTTCACCCACCGTAGCCGCAACCACTGTCATAGGCTCAGCCTGAATGGCGTCGCGGATCTCTTTTTCGGATAGGTTCTCCTGAACCTCCGGCATCTCCAGCTCGGTCAGGTCAATATCGAAATCAACCTTTCCCTTCATCTCAATATATGTGCCCTCAGACGGATGTAAAACCTGTGAATGAATAACTTCACATTCGGCAAGGTTCAGTTTTTTGCCGATCTCAAGCGCAGCAACTTCGGCATGACGCTGATCGCAGGGCAGCTGCAGGGTAACGACAATGACGCCGTCTGCCATGAACTCGACTTCCGGCCGTACAATATGCGGATTGTCGTAATAAAGTCTTTTTTCTTCCAGGCGAACATTGACACTGTCATTTTCGTCCAGCTCATCAATAAACTTAACTTTAGC
>CAZVVR010000107.1:0-5033 GCA_964630605.1 uncultured Mageeibacillus sp.
ATCTGCATCACGGCATTCGTCCCTTAACTGCCGATGAGGATGAAGAATTTGTCAGAAAATTATCCTCTCAAATGAACATTGATCTGGATGTTAAGAAAGTTGATGTCCCTGCGATGGCTCAGGAGCAAAAATTAAGTCTGGAAGCTGCGGGCCGCAAAGCCAGACAGGAATTTTTTCTTGATTTAGTTACAAAATATTCAGCAAATACCGAAGGATCATGCCGTATTGCACTGGCACATCACGCTGACGATGCAGCAGAAACATTTCTTTTGAATTTAGGACGCGGTTCTGGCAGCAGGGGAGTCAGTACTATGCGTTTGTCAGATGGCTATATTATACGTCCGCTGCTGGAAACACGCCAAGCGGAGTTGCGGGAAATAGCCGTGGCAGAAAATATTTGCTGGCAGGAAGACGAAACTAATTTATCAGATGAGTTTTTGCGTAACCGCGTTCGTCACCATTTGTTGCCGCTGTGGTCTGAACTTTTAGGATATGACGTAATTCCGGTCTTGCTGCGTTATATCAGTTCTGCCCGTGAAGATGAAGATTATCTGAACAATATAGCTGAAAAGACTATAAAGACAGCTGTGCTGCCTGATGGGAGCCTTTCTTCAGTGATAGCCGCTGATCTTAGTCCCTCAATTCAAAAACGTGTTGTGCGGATTTATCTGGAAAAATATTATAAAGATGAGTTGGATACTGACCAGGCAGAGATAAGCAGTGCACACCTGACAGCAGTTAGTGCTTCTATACATGAGGCTGTGCACGGAGATAAAAAACAGAGGCGGCACCACCTGCCACAAGCTGTTGTGGCACAGGTTTCGGAAAGCCGCGTTTTACTACTAAATAAAGAGCAGCTGTGATAGAATACCTGACGTAAACTATCGTCGTTTTAGTTTATGACTTTTTATTCGGAAAGTTTAAGGCAGCAGGAGGTTCACTATGGCTAAAGTTGTTGATCATTTACTGGTATCAAAGGAAGAAATTGAAGAGTTTTGCCAACGTATTGGGAAACAGATAACTGCCGATTATGCCGGGCATGAGGTGTATCTGGTCTGCGTGCTGAAAGGGTCATTTATGTTTCTGGCCGATCTTGCCCGCCATATTGATCTGCCCTGTATGATCGACTTTATGGCTGTGTCGAGTTATAAAGGCGAAAAAAGTACAGGTGTTGTGAAAATTTATAAAGACTTAGATTATGACATTTCAGGAAAAAATGTCATAATTATTGAAGATATTGTCGATACCGGGCTCACTTTGAGTCACCTTAAGAACATGCTTACGACAAGAAATCCTGCTAGTGTACGTATTTGTACAGCTTTTGATAAGCCTTCACGGCGTCTTGTTCCAATTCATCTGGACTATATTGGCAAAGAAATTCCTGATGAATTTATTGTTGGCTATGGTCTGGACCTGGACGGACGTTACCGCAATCTAGCTGAAGTTGTTGTATTAAGAGATGATGAAGAAATCGAAGAATAGTGATTTCAGTCATAAACAAGTAATATGTAAACAATAAAAAATGATTAAGTAAAGGATAAACATGAAAAGAAGATCAAGGGGCACATCGTTTTATTTGATTTTGATGATCGGGATTTTACTTCTGACCGTGTATATGTCAAATCAAACACGTGAACCAACGGTCACCCTCTTTGAGGTTGAAGAATATATAGAAAACGGTGACGTTGAGACTGTTTTGCTCGATGGCACCTCCTTGCAGCTGACTTTGACTGAGAAAGCTGTCGATGCCGGTAAGCCTGCCCAGATAAAAAAAGCTATTCCGGCTACAGCTGTCGATATGTATCTGGAAAAGTTCCTGCTCGCAGCTGAGGACGGAAAGATAGAAGGCTTTGACTACAATCAACCGACTGATGTCGGCGGCATTATTAACATGGTGTTTTTAGTGCTCCTGATGGTCTCTATTGGTGCTTTCATTTATGTTTCCTACTCACGTCAATCCGGAGACGGCAAGTCAGCTATGTCATTTGGCAAAAGCAGAGCCAAACTTAGTGACCCCAACAAGATCAAGGTAAATTTTGATGATGTTGCCGGTGCTGAGGAAGAAAAAGCAGAGTTGCAGGAAGTTGTTGACTTTTTGCGCAATCCGAATAAATATACCGAATTAGGTGCAAAAATACCCAAAGGTATACTTTTGGTGGGAGCACCGGGAACGGGTAAAACTTTGTTGGCCAAGGCTGTGGCCGGTGAAGCCAAGGTGCCTTTTTTCTCGATCAGTGGTTCCGACTTTGTTGAAATGTTTGTAGGTGTTGGCGCTTCAAGAGTGCGTGACCTTTTTAACAATGCAAAAAAGCAAGCTCCCTGTATCGTTTTTATCGATGAGATTGATGCCGTGGGGCGGCAGCGAGGCGCCGGTTTAGGCGGCGGTCATGATGAACGGGAGCAAACCCTGAATCAGTTGTTGGTTGAGATGGACGGCTTTGGACCGAATGAAGGCGTCATTGTTCTGGCCGCGACTAACCGGCCTGATATCCTGGATTCAGCTTTACTGCGTCCGGGCCGTTTTGACCGGCAGATAATGATTATGCGTCCCGATATAAGAGGACGTGAAGAAATTCTGCAGGTTCATGCACGCGACAAACCTTTAGCAGATGATGTTGATTTAGCAGAAATAGCCAGAATCACTTCTGGTTTTACCGGAGCCGATTTGGCAAACCTGCTGAACGAAGGTGCTTTGCTGGCAGCCCGCAAAAAACAAACTGAGATTACCTATGATAATTTAAGTGAAGCTGTCTTTAAGGTCATGGTAGGACCGGAAAAGAAAAGCCGGTTGGTTAGTGAACGGGAACGTAGGAGTACGGCCTTTCATGAAGCCGGACACGCCATTGTTCTGCGGGCAGTGTCTGAAACTGACCGCGTAGAACGGGTTTCAATTATCCCCGCAGGTGCTGCCGGCGGTTATACTGCCTGGCGTCCAAACGAGGATTTATATTTTAAAACGCGCACTCAGCTTCTGGGCGAGATCAAGACAGCCTTAGGCGGCCGCGCTGCTGAAATGATTATTTTTGATGAAATGAGCACAGGGGCAGGCCAGGATTTAAAACAGTGTAACGCTATTGCAAGACAAATGGTTACTAAATATGGCATGAGCAAACGTCTCGGAAATGTCATAGTAAATGATGACAGCGAAGTGTTTTTGGGCCGCGATTATGGCCATACTCAAAGTCATAGTGAAAGCTTGCAATCCGTTATCGATGAAGAAGTGGCCCGTATACTGGAAGAATCTTATAACGAAACTGTAGCCATTCTGGAAAAAAACCGGCTGCTTCTTGATAAATTAAGCGAAGCATTGCTGGAAAAAGAAAAAGTTGACGCTGAAGAATTTGAAGAAATTTACAAGCAGTATGCCGTTGACTATAAACCGCCTCCAGGAGACGAAGTGGTCGAACATGAGCACACTTTCAGCCCTGAGGAAATGAAAGAATCTAAACCTGTAGTGGAAGACGGAGCTGTTGAAGACAGAAAAAGAGGCGAAACCAAAATTAATGATTCCGCCTGGTTGTTTGCTTCCTACTAATTTTTAAAAATTTAAAGCAGCATGTAAATCCTGAGAGAAATCTCAGGATTTATTTTTTTACTGGGCTTCTTTTTTACTGTAGTCGCGTAAAATCTTGCGTGATGTATTTTTGGGGAATTCTGTGTCCCGAATTCGCACATCACGGATACCCTGATAGGTTGGAATCTGTGAATTAAGCTTCTTGACCAGTGTTTTCATTAATTCTAAAACCTGCTCATCTGTTGCGTCTTTGCCCAAACGTTCTTCGATTGCTTCCTTATCAGGGAAAATTTCCACCACAATCAAGTGGTCTCCGCTTATTCTGGGCTCAGCAGAAACTATACTCTCAGCAATTTCAGGATTACGGTTGAGAACTGCCTCTAATTCTTCAGGGAAAATATTTTTACCGTTTTTGGTAATGATGGTATTTTTCTTGCGGCCGGTAATAATGAGAAAACCTTCTTCTGTGAGGTAACCCATATCACCTGTGTGGTACCATCCGTCGACAATTGCTTGTTTCGTCAGCTCAGGAGCTTCATAATAGCCCAGCATCATGTTGGGGCCTTTACCGGCAATTTCGCCGATACCGTCTTCATCCGGATTAAGAATTTTGATTTCATTACCCGGCAAGGGCAGGCCGGCAGAGTCATGACGGAAATATTTTTCGCGGTTAAGTGCCAGAATGGGGGCGAACTCTGTTAGACCGTAACCTTGAACAGCAACAAAACCCCAGTCATAAAAGTCCTGCAAAATCAAAGGATCAATGGCAGAACCACCGGAAATAAAGGTGGTCATATTGCCACCAAAGGCATCATGTACGGATGAAAATATTTTTCTGCGAACGTCAATGCCAATTTTTTTCAAAAAACGTGAAAGTGTCATCATGCGGCGAACAAGTTTTTCTTTGCCTTGCCGACGAATATTTTTCCAGACTTGACGATGAACTGATTCAAGCAACAGCGGGACAGCAAGAATGGTGGTAACCTTGGATTCCTTCATATTGTCTGTGATATAACGCAAACCTTCCACCTGAGCAATGGTATCACCTTTATAAATTTGATAGAGAAAACCGCAGGTGCACTCATAGGTGTGGTTAAGAGGCAGAACAGACAGGACAATGTCATCATTGTTGATACCTATAAAAAGCAGTTGTCCCATGGCCATGATATTGGCACAAATAGTTTTATGACTGTGCATTACGCACTTTGATTTGTCGGTTGTGCCGGATGTGAAAAGTAGAACTCTGACCGCTTCAGCGTCTATCTCAAATTGACGAAAACTTTGATTGCCGTCTTTTACCAGCTGACGACCCTGACGCAGAAGATTATTCCACAGAGTAACCGGAACAGTTTTTCCGTCAGCGCGAATCAGTTCTTTGGCTGCGTCTTTTGCGATGGCAGGATTGTCTGATTCAGTTTTCCCTGTAGCGAAAGAAGGATCATTCATAAGAAATAAATGTTTTAAAGTAGGAACCCTGGAAGCTATACTTTCGATCTCTTCGGCAAACTGAGGCGAGTAG
>CAZVVR010000108.1:0-4997 GCA_964630605.1 uncultured Mageeibacillus sp.
GTCACAATAGGAGCGGTTAAAAAGGCTCAGCATTTCCTCAGGCTGGAGTTCCTTATCAATAGGCACTACTGTGGTTGCACCGTTCATGCCCGCTAAATAAGAGACATACCATTCATAACGCGTTTCAGCGACAATAGCCAGTCTGCTGTCGGGACCGAAACCCAATTCCAGCAGCATTGTCCCTATTGCTTCTATATCAGCCTGATATTGCTTGTAGCTAACAGGGAAGTAGGGTTCGCCTTTTACGGGTTTAGTTAGAAATGCTACATTATCAGGAAAATTTTCTGCAGCTTGATCCAGCATGTCTTTTAAATCTGTGATTTCATGATAAGGATGTAGTGGATATTTGTAATCAGTCATTGTGACTCCTTCAACTTAAGGTACCAAACTTATAAAAGATTAATACACATTATTTTATATTTAGTGTAGCAAAATGAATAGCTAAAAAACGAAATTAGTTCAAAATGCTTGAGTTTCTTTCATGTGATCATGACGACCTGTCAAGTTGTCGCCGACATCACGTAAATCCACACCCATAATCAAGAGTACATCTCCCGGCTCCAGAAGTGTTCTCAGGTGAGCTTCCAACTCCTGGTTGGTAGAATAATATTCAGCATTACCTCCGAGTTCATTAATGCGGTCTACTATGTCCCTGGAACTGATGGAGCTGTCACGTTCTCTGTCATCATATATTTCCGACATCATAATCAGATCTTCATAACGCAGAGCCTCGACAAAACCGTCGAAAAAACCGCGAACTCTGCTGTGCGTCAAAGGCTGGAAACAAATCCAGAGCCTTTTGGCCGGTAAATGTTTAGCGGCATCTATGGTCACTTTAATTGCTGACGGATGGTGTGCGTAATCGACGATCACTTGGGCCCCGTTATAATAACCGGCACGGGTAAATCTGCCTTCCGCACCTTTAAACTGCAGCAGGGCAGCGGCGACGCTATCGCGATCTGCACCGGCCAGCTGAGAAACCGTAATCGCAGCCAGAGCATTTTGAACATTAAATTCTCCGGGAATATTTAGTGCAAGAGTGCCCCAGTCCTGGTTTAAGCAGCGAACTTGAAAAGAAGGATTCCCTTTTTCATCATATTGAAGATCTGAATAGGCATAGTCGGGTTTACCGCCAAAAGGTGTCAGTTGATCTTCACGGCCAAAGTACAGCAGATGTAAATCATTGGCATGACCCGGAGCTATTGCGTCCAATTTCTCTAAAAAACTGTCCAGGGCAGTTTCGTAAGTTGGTAAGATCAGCGTTGAGCCGGCCGGCTGCAAGGCTGCAAAGCGCGCAAAAGCATCGATCAGGTCCTCAGGCAGTTTAAAACTATCAATATGATCATGAACCATATTTAGTATGATGTTAATATTGCCCGTGTAATGATAGAATCCCCGGCGAAACTCGCAAGCTTCAGACAGCATTAATTCTTTGTCATTCCCTTTGCGTACAGTGGTTTTGAAATTTATCAGTTCTGCTCCCAGGTGAACTGTTGGATCAAGTCCTGCTTCTATCAGCATGAGAGCACTCATAGCAGTCACCGTTGACTTGCCATTGGTACCGCTTATATTTATTACCTTGTTATACAGGCGCAGCAGCGAACCCAGAAAAATGGACCGTTCTATGCAGGGGATGCCCAGTTCAGCAGCACGTAATCTTTCCGGATTGTCATCAAAGACAGCCCGCGAAAAAACAACCAGATCAGGGTTTGCCTGATCAATATTCTGGGACCGATGGACGTCCCAGATTTTTAGTCCCAGCTCCTTTTTGAGATATTCAGTCCGTTGATTAGGATTTGGATCGGAGCCGTAACAGGTTGCGCCATAACAAGCCGATAATTCAGCCAGACCGCACATGCTGATACCACCGATGCCGATGAAAAATATTGTATTGCCTTCGGAAACAAAGGAAACATACTTATCGTAATCCGGTTCATTTTCTCCGGTTAACCGATAAAATTTACTGTTCTTTTTTTCTATTTGGGATTCATTGCTATATACAGCCATATTTTGCTCCATCTTTGTTTGCTTAGCTTATTTGCAATAAAAGCTAACGTGTAAATATATCTGAATTATAGTACAATAGAATGCCGCTTGCAGTAAAAAGATTTCTGTAACTTTCAAGCACCATTGGTCAAAAAGCAATTTGACAGTTCGTGCAGCCTGTTATATCATAATTCGGCGACCGCTCTGGCGGGGTTTTAATGCTGTTTGTCGGCAACCTGAGTCGGGCGAGACTTTTTAGGAGGAACGCAATGAGTTATGCAATTATTTTAACAGGCGGTAAACAGTACCGTGTCACAGTAGGCGATGAAGTTTTTATTGAAAAACTGGAAGGCGAAGCTGAAGACGAAATTATTTTCGATCAGGTGCTGGCAGTTCACGATGGTGACAGCCTTACAACCGGCCAGCCCCTTGTAGAAGGCGCTACAGTCAAAGCGGAACTGGTGAAACAGGGCCGCGGCAAAAAGATTCATGTTTTCAAGTATAAACCTAAGAAAGGTTATCGCAGAAAGCAAGGTCATCGCCAGCCTTACACCAAAGTTCGCATCAGCGAAATTGTGAGCTAAATTTGCTTACAGCGCGCTTTAAGCTGGATCAGGAAAACCGCGTAGTTTCTTTTAATTTAGAGGGACATGCGGGAACGGCTGCCAAAGGTGAAAATATTATCTGTGCTGCAGCTTCTGCCATTGCACAAACTGCGATTGGCAGCTTGCAGGAGATAGCGCGTATTGAACCGGTTTATAGGGCTGAAGATGGGCTCATCAGCTGCCGGGTTTCTTATAAAAGCGGCGATGAAAAACAACTGATACAAATTGCAAGTTTGATGGGCAGTGTCAGAATCGGCTGCAAGCAGCTGGAGCAGAGTTATGGATCTCAATATATTACATGTATTGATGAACTCCAAGAGATTTAAAGACACGCCAGTAATTAAACTATAAAAGATATTACGGAGGAAGCTAAAATGATTCGAGTAGATATACAACTTCTTGCCCATAAAAAGGGTATGGGAAGCACACGCAACGGCCGTGACTCCAACGCACAACGTTTAGGCGCTAAACTGAGCGATGGTCAGACCTGTCTGGCCGGGAATATTATTTATCGGCAGCGCGGCACCAAGATCCATCCCGGTGAGAATGTCGGGAAAGGCAAAGATGATACTTTGTTTGCTTTGATTGATGGAATCGTGCGTTACGAACGTTTGAGCCGCAAAAAGACCAAAGCGAGTGTTTACCCTGCAGGGCAATAAGTTTAGGTTAATAAACTTGACGGCTAATTGATCGTTATGTTTTATGATCAGGCAACAATAAAAGTGCGTTCCGGCAACGGTGGCAACGGATGTGTTTCTTTCAGAAGAGAGAAATACATTCCTGATGGCGGCCCTGACGGCGGCCATGGCGGCCGCGGCGGGGACGTCATTTTGCGTGCCGAAAAAAATAAAAACACCTTACAGGATTTTCGATATAAAAGGCATTTTTTCGCCAAAGACGGTGAGGGTGGCATGGGCAATCTGCGGACCGGTGCCAGTGCTGAAGATTTAATAGTAAAAGTTCCCACCGGTACTTTGGTTTTTGATGATGATACCGGTGTTTTGCTGGCAGATTTAAAAGCTGACGGAGATGAGATTGTTGTAGCTAAGGGCGGCCGCGGCGGACGGGGAAATGCCAGCTTTAAGAATTCTATACGGCAAGCACCAAAATTTGCTTCAGCCGGGACTACCGGTGTAGAAAGAACTCTGCGGCTGGAGTTACGTCTTTTGGCTGATGTTGCCTTACTGGGATATCCCAACGCCGGTAAATCCACTCTGCTTTCCGTTATTTCTGCGGCCAAACCGAAAATAGCCGATTATCCCTTTACGACAATCAAGCCTGTGCTGGGTGTGGTTCAAAAGGATGAGAGCAGCATAGTAGTCGCAGATGTACCGGGCATTATTGAAAATGCGTCACAAGGTGCAGGTATGGGTCTTGATTTCCTGCGGCACGCAGAACGTTCACGTCTGCTCTTGCATGTAATTGACGCTTCCGGACTTTACGGTGTTGATCCTTTAAATGCATTTCATACGATTAATAATGAATTAAAATCTTACAAAAGCAGCATGGCAGAAAAGGAACAATGGGTAGTTCTGAGTAAAATTGATGTTGCTGACAGTGAGATTGTTGATCTTCTGGAATCCGAAATCAAAGCAGAAGGATTTCGGGTTTTTAAAGTTTCCGCAGTTACACATGCCGGCGTGAGTGAGCTGGTTAACGCTTTGCTGAGCGAGGTAGATAAGCTGCCTGCTCCTGATCTGGATGAGCAAGCCGCTATTCCTGTATACCGTCCCAAAGAAGCATTTCCTTTTACCGTAAGGCGCAAGCGGGGAGTAGTTTCAGTTGAAGGGTCTTTTATCCGTGAATTGATGCTGTCTACAAATTTTTCCGACACCGAATCAACCAGACGGTTCCAGCGGCTGATTGTGGAAAGTGGTATTGAAGCAGCTTTGCTGGAAGCCGGGGTAGAGGACGGAGAAACTGTACTTTTAGACGGTAGTCACTTTGAATTTTTTGCCGGAAGCTCTGACGACGATGAACTTTATATATGATCTGATTGTCGTTTTAGTTTTTGCGGGCTTTTTAGCCGCAGGTTATCGCAAAGGTCTGCTTCGTACTTTACTTGAGTTGGCCGGCACTCTGATTTCGATAGTTATCGCGTATCTTTTAGTTAAACCTTTTACAAGCTGGCTAAGTGGCCGGGGCTTTCTTAAAGGGACAACTGACTCTATTTCCAGTAATGTAGGCGAACAAACTATCTTTGCCGGTGACCAGCTGATATCACCTCTGACAAATTTTATGCCGGAGAAATGGGCTAGAAATATTGTTTTACAAAGTGATTCGGCACAAGAATCATTATCCACACAGGTAGCTGAGGCGCCAGCTCGACTTTTTCTCGGGGATGTCGCTTATTTAATTCTGTTTTTAACTCTGCTGGCTGTTTTTGTAGGATTGGTCAGGATGGTA
>CAZVVR010000109.1:0-4953 GCA_964630605.1 uncultured Mageeibacillus sp.
TCAATTTGCGCACTGCATAGAATCGTGCCTGGCACCAAATTATGCACTGCATAGAAACGAAGCTTTTGGTAACGTAAGATATCGCATATTCTGTACTTCTACTTTATATTGATCATATATAGAAGTTAATCTAATAACTTTCTAATAACTTTTAAATAAAAATAGGAGGATATGAAAATGCTTTGGAATATTATTGTTTGGATTATTGTCGGAGCTTTAGCCGGTTGGATAGCAAGCATGATTATGAGGAGAGATGGCTCTATGGGTGCTATAGCCAACATTGTAGTCGGAATAATCGGTGCCTTCCTTGGTGGTTGGGTCATTAGTTTCTTCGGAGTTGACGTTGCTACCGGAGCCTTAACCTTCTCCTCGATATTAACAGCTATTCTGGGTGCTGTGATATTACTTGCGATTATAAACTTATTTACTAGAGGTCGAGCACGCTAAAATATAATGAATCATATACAAATAGAATATAGCTTAACAAAATCCCAAATAAAGACCGGCTCAATTGAGCCGGTTTTTATTTTATTTGCGCACTGCATAGAATCGTGCCTGGCACCAAATTATGCACTGCATAGAATCGTGCCTGGCACCAAAATATGCACCAAACTATGCAGTTACTTTGGCCAGACTTCTTCTAGTACACGAATGATGTTTCCGCTCAAGACTTTTTCGATATCGCCGTCGCTGTAGCCTCTACGTACAAGCATGCGAATTAGGTTATGTGATGTTTCTGTGGGATTTTCCATGCCTTTTACATAAGGCACCACTTCATAGTTTTTCGACTTTGTGGCGGAAGCAGAAAAATTTGCAGCGAAACTTTCGTGCAAGCCAACATGATCTCCGTACAAAGTGTCGGGACCAAAGGCGAGATGATCAATACCACATACTGATACTAAATGATCGAAATGATCAAAAACCGAGTCAATACTATGTCGGGGGTGTTGTGGTGAAATTGTTGTGTGAGGTGCGGCCTCAATTCCAATTATCCCACCTTTTTCCGCACAGGCTTTGAGAACTTCATCAGGGAACATCCTTTTGCTGTCAGCCAGGGTTCTGGAACCAACGTGAGACAGGAAAATTGGTTTTTCACTGGCAGCGATCACATCCATGGTACTTTGATAAGCTGTATGAGAACAGTCTATCGCCATCCCCACCTGATTCATCCGCCGCACCGCCTGATGGCCAAAAGCAGTCAAGCCGCCATCTCGTTTTTCCTTAATGCCGCTGGCCAAACTGTTAGCCTCGCTATAGGCAATTCCCATCATGCGAACGCCGAAACCAAACAGCACATCTATACGATCAAGCTCGTTTTCAATCAGGGCTGAACCTTCAACTGCCGGAATCAGACAAATCCGTCCACTGGCGCGGGCGAGTTCAAAATCAGCAATGCTCCTACATCTGATCAGCATTGTTTGCTGTTCCAAATCGCAAAGCCTCATACCGATATCGTAAAGAATGTCTTCCCATTTCCAGCCGTTTTTGGACCTGATCAGGCTGGTGCCATCCAGCATGTTGTCAAAGATTACATCATAGCAACTCTGGCTGAGCCGTTTGTAGGCACAAACATCCCGTCCCTCTCTTATATAATTTAAAAGCTGAGACAGATCTTGCGGCAGGCAGGTCGGATGCTCATGCAGCGATATCACCACCTTATTCCGCGCTAAAAGCCGGGCCCGTTTTTCGTCTGCCGCATTCAAATCCAGCAAGTAATCCTCGCGCCCATCCAGATACTCGCACATCTCCCAGGCACGATAATCGACATTTTTCTCCAGGTAATCATACGCCCGGTAACCATCATATTTTTTGTTTATACCCATTAATAACCTTTAATAATTAAAAATCGGACAAAATACTTTTCTTTGGCTGATCTGAGCAATGTTTACAGAGAAAAAGTGAAACAAAGCTTGCAAGCATAATGTCCAAATTTGCTAAGCCCAATTGGCTTCGAGCACACGGATTGCATTTAGGCCCATGACCTTGGCAATATCTTTATCAGAGTAGTCTTTTGAGACAAGATAGCGCACGATATTATGAGATGCTTCCGTGGGATTTTCAAAACCTTTTACGTACTCAACTTCTTCATAATCATCCCTGTTGCCTTTGGTCTCCCCGGTCGACAAGTGAGCGGCAAAAGCATGGTGCAGTCCTACATGATCACCATAAAGAGTATCCGGCCCAAAGCTGACATGATCAATTCCTACCAAGTCCTTAACATATTCAAAATGGTCCATAACGGAATACACTGAATGATCCGGGTGCTCTTTTGTCAAAGTAGTATGAGGTGCAGCCTCTATTCCAATTAATCCACCTTTGGCTGCAACAGCTTTTAAGACCTCATCTGAAGCCAGCCGCTTGCTGTCCCAGAGTGCACGGGCACCTATATGACTGAGAAAGATTGGTTTTTCACTGGCTTCCACTACGTCGAGTGTTGTTTGCCTGCTGGCATGCGAGCAATCAATCGCCATGCCCACCTGATTCATGCGTCTTACTGCCTGGTGACCGAAGGCTGTCAGACCACCGTCTCTATCTTCTTTAAGTCCGGTTCCTAGTCCGTTGGATTCACTGTAAGTAATGCCAAGCAAACGCACTCCGAAGCCATAAAGAATATCTATGCGGTCCAGCTCATTCTCGATTGGAGCAGCGCCTTCAATTACAGGAACAACAGCAATCTTCCCTTGTTCAAAAGCCCGGTAAATATCCTCGACTTTACTGCATCGGATAGCATAACTTTGTTGTTCCAGATCACATAAACGCACGCCCAGATCTTGTAATATTTCAGTCCATTTCCAACCTTCTTTAGAGTGGATTGTACATGTACCGTCCATTAAATTATCAAAAACACAGTCAAGATAGCTGCGTGATAAGGCCTCGTACGCACAAGACTGCCTGCCCTCCCGGTTGAAAGCAAAAACTTCATCCATGTTTTTAGGAAAAAGAACCGGGTGTTCATGCAGAGAAATCATTATATTTTCCGCCGCCATCCGTGCCACTCGCTCCTCCTGTTCCGCGCTCAGCGGAATCAGGTATGGCGGAAAAGTTTTATCGGCATCGCAGAGCTCAAAACGCCGGAAATCGTTTTCATCTAAATAGCTAAATGCAACATAGTTATCGTATTTTTTGTTTATTCCCATGAAAAGCTCCTTGTTTTTTTGCCCGGGCCGGTGGCAATTTTTTTCCACCGGCTGGTATATCAAGAGGGCAAAAATGTTTGTTAATTCGCTGGTGTGATTTTTACTATATTTTCAGCGTCAAATACCCCATGGTTACCGGGGAACAGCGACCAGCCGCTGAACTTTGCATTATTTGCCGCATAAGTATTTGTGGCGACAAATAGATTTACTGTCGGCATATTTTCCACAAAGAGTGTCTGCCATTCATCTATAATCTTTACGCGCTCTGAGTAATCGACCGTCTCGCGGGATTTCATCAGCAAATCTTCCATGTCCTGATTGTTATATTCCATAAAGTTCAAAGTTTGATCAATACCGTAAATTATGTGTAATGCAGTATCTACGTCATCGATAACGCCCCAAACACTGTAGCTGATGTCATACTCATGTCCCTGAGTAACCTTGGCTGAAAAAGTTGAAGCGTCAGTCGGAACAATTTTTATAGCAACGCCCATCTTGGCTAAGTTGGAGCGGACAATCTCGAGAACCGAGTCAGCAGCGGCCAAACCGGTTTTATACATCAATTCAAACTCCAGCTTATCTCCGGCAGCGTTTTCACGCACACCATCGCCGTCCGTATCCGTATAACCGGACTGTTCCAACAGCTGGGCACCGGCTTCGATATCGAAGGCCGGCTGTTTAATGTCTGATGCAACAAAATCTTGCCATACAGGTGAAACCGGGGTTTCCATGGGGATTGCTCCGCCCTGGTAGGCTACCTGAGTGATAGCATCACGATCAAAACCCATAGAAAGCGCTCTGCGTACGTTGACATCCTGCAAAATCTCGTTTGATTGTGAAAAAGAACAGAAGCCATAACCCAGTGACTGGGTCGAAAGCAGATCTATATTGGGATTAGTAGCCAACTGGGTCTGTGACGGCACGCTGATGTAATTGGCTGTAACATCAATTTCCCCACTTTGCAAAGCCAGTACCATAGTATTCTCATCTGTATAAACACGGAAAACTATTTCATCTACCGGCACTTCAGTCAAAGTAAAATGAGGATTCTTTTTCAGAAGCACATACTCGCCCTGGCTTTCCTCAGCAATATAGAAAGGGCCATAGCCCAGTCCGCTAAATACATGGTTCATAGGATCTTCAACATCAGCGAACTCTTGTTCAGGCATAGGATTGACCCAAAAACCCGCCTGATTAAAAAAGTTTACATCAGGACTGGACAGATTATAAATAATTGTAGTCGCGTCCGGGGTCTCGATGCTTTCGACATTAGTGAACATGCTGGCATTGTAGCCAAATTCTTTTTCTACCAGATATTCTGCTGTAAATTTCATGTCAGACGAATCAAATGGCTCACCATCGGACCAGACCAGTCCTTCCGGCAGATGTACCGTAAATTTTGTCGCATCTTCATTGGATTCCCAGGTGGTGCCAAAAACACCGACTTTGGTTCCATTATCGTCAATTTTGACCAGACCCGGCATGGCAATAGAAGCAAGCAGGGCTGAATTGAGATCGTTGTTGCTCCAGACGTTAAGATTGACCGGTGCCGAAGACATACCTACATTTAAACGAACTATTTCGTCTCCGGACTCATTTCCTCCGGATTCATTGGCATTGGGTTCACTTGCTGAACCTGCAGCTGTACCGGATGTTTGTGTTCCATCTGTGCTTTCAGGTGTTTTTCCACCGTTGCCACAACCTGTAATTAACAGACTGACAAGCAGCAGCAGGCAAAATAATTTCAAGTGCTTATTGATTTTTTTCATTTTTTCTTTTCCTCCTATATCTAAAGCAGTGACTTGTCGCTGCCATA
>CAZVVR010000110.1:0-4945 GCA_964630605.1 uncultured Mageeibacillus sp.
TTGAGGCAGCCGCAGCTAAAGCTAAATCTAAAGATAAAGAAGGATGGTTATTCGCAATATATAAAAGAAACTACCGGTTTGATCCCCGACGCCTATTTTTCCGCCAGCAAAATAAAATGGATTTTGGATGAAATTCCCGAGGCCCGGGAGGCTGCTTCCCGTGGCGATATAGCCTTCGGCACTGTTGACAGCTGGCTGGTCTGGCAGCTAACTGACGGTGCTGCCCATGTTACAGATTACACTAATGCTTCTCGAACTATGATCTACAATATTAATGATTTGAGCTGGGATGATAAATTGTTAAAAATATTCAATATACCTCGGTCTTGTTTGCCGGAAGTCCGTAATAGCAGTGAAATTTACGGCTACTGTAATATTCAGGGACATAAAATACCCATTGCTTCTATCGCCGGTGACCAGCAGGCAGCCCTATTCGGACAACACTGTTTTGAGCCCGGTCAACTTAAAAACACTTACGGAACCGGCTGTTTTCTCTTAATGAACAGCGGAAACAAAATTATCAGCAGTGAAAACGGATTGATCACTACCATCGCTTCCGGAATCAAAGGTGAAATTAATTATGCGCTGGAAGGAAGTATATTCGTTGCCGGTGCTGTAATTCAATGGCTCCGGGACGAAATGAATTTTTTCAGGCAAAGTGGAGATTCAGAACAACTGGCTAAATCCGTCGATAATAACGGCGGCGTCTTTTTCGTACCTGCCTTTACCGGTCTGGGTGCTCCTCACTGGGATCAATATTCCCGTGGATTGATTATCGGCTTGACCCGGGGTACTGAAAAGGCCCACATCAGTAGAGCTGCTTTAGAGTCTATTGCCTATCAGACGTATGACTTAGTGAAAGCAATGGAAAAAGACAGCGGTATGAAACTGGAAGAACTTCATGTGGATGGGGGTGCTGCCGCCAATGATTTTTTGATGCAATTTCAGGCTGATATTCTTAATCTGACTGTACACCGGCCGGTAATACATGAATCCACAGCCCTTGGAGTCTTTTATTTAGCAGGGCTTGCTGTTGGCTGGTTCCGAGATACTAAGCATATACTGGAGCTGTCAGGCGATAAAATGAGTTTCAAACCTGAAATGATTCAGTCGGAGGCTGCTGATTTGTTAAAAAGCTGGCATAAAGCAGTCACAAGGTGCCTGGGTTGGGCGAAATAAGTCCGGGAGTGATATAATTTAATAAAAGATCAGAGGAGGTCCTATGTCAACTACACCACATATTTTAATTGCTGACGACGATCCCGTTGTTCATGAATCTCTTGGCATCTACCTTGATGCAGAGAATTTTACTTATGCCTCTGCCTATGACGGCGAAGAAGCTTTAAATATGGCTTATACAGAAAAACCAGATTTAATTATTTTGGATTTGATGATGCCGAAGATGTCCGGCATTGACGTCTGCCGCAATATTCGTAAAACCAGTAGTGTGCCGATAATCATGCTCACTGCTAAGGGTGAAGAAATAGATCGGGTTTTGGGATTAGAACTGGGAGCAGATGATTATATCGTAAAACCCTTTAGTCCTCGTGAAGTTATAGCCAGAATAAAGGTAGTTTTCCGCCGGATTCACGATATTGAGCAAGGTAACCACAATCAGTCAATTTTGCGTTTTGATGGATTGGAAATCAATCTGGACAACTATCAGGTAAAGGTCGAAAATAAGGTCGTTGCTTTCACACCCAAGGAAGTAGAGATTCTTTATCTTTTGGCGTCACATCAAGGCCAGGTTATGAGCCGGGAACAAATTCTCTCCCAGGTCTGGGGTTACGATTATTTCGGAGACACACGCACAGTTGATACTCATATAAAACGAATCCGTCAGAAGATTGATACGGACAACCCTAAATATGCGTTGATTACAGTATACGGAGTTGGCTATAAGTTCGAAGCGACGTCATGAGAAATAGCTTTCTGGTTCGGCGTTTTTTTACACTGCTAATCGCAGCAGTAATTCTATGGACTGTGTTAACGATAATCTTTTACACTTTTATAGCACAGCCGGTTTTTACGCGGATTAAAGTAGAAGAAATTTTACCGCGGGCCGAACGTCTGGTAGAACAACACTCACCTGCCGCTCATGATGGCAGATTAACAGCCTTTTTTGAGCAATCTGTGGAACAAGCCTATGAATTATATGGCAACTGGGTCTTCGTCCTCGACAAAGACGCAGAAACGATCATCAGCTCTCCTCTTCCAGAGAGCCTGAACGCCGTTGAGTCTGAAGTTATGGATATTGTAGTGCGTGTGCACACCAAACTCATGTCTATAAATGAAAACTTACATCAGACAGAAGCAAATCTGACAGCGGATGCCGAGCGTTTTATTGTCCTGGCCCTGGCTATGACAGACAAAGACAACCCTTCTGAAAAAATAGGCAGTTTAGTCCTTCTGCAACCCATGGAAGAAATGAACGCGGGCATCCAAAGCTTGAATTTTGCTCTCGTCACCTCCTCCATTATCGTTTTGGTTATCATGGTTATACCGGTAGCTTTCGCTGCCTGGCGCTCGTTTAAGCCTCTTGATTCAATCAGGCAAATCGCTTTAAACATGAGTAAAGGAGACTTTAGTCAACGTGCTGATGAAAATCTGGAAGGAGAAATGGGAGATCTGGCCCGGTCAATCAACTATCTTTCCGAGAGACTTTCCATATTATTTCAGGAATTGCAGGACCAAAGCAGTAGTCTGCAGCAAATTATTGACGGCATAGCAGAAGGAATAATTGCAGTCGACCGTGAAGGTACAATCATAACTTACAACAACAGGCTCTGGGAAGTATTTGGACTGGATACAGGCAGCGAACAATTCAGTACACCTGCACGTTTTCTTGAAATGCTCAGACTGGATGAGCGATTTGCCGAGGCCATTGAGAGCCGATCAACCATATCTTACGTTATATCCAAGGATCACAGGCAGATATCAAGCACAATCACTCCTTTGTTTTCTGAACAGGATGTTGTTACCGGGGCTGTTGGTCTTTTCCGCGATATTACCGAATCAGAACGTCTGGAGCAAACCAGGAGAGATTATGTTGCCAATGTTTCGCATGAGCTGCGCACTCCCCTCACCTCTATGAGAGCTCTTTTGGAACCTCTGGCCGAAGGCATGGTAAAGTCAGATGAAATGAAGCAACGTTATTATGAAATTTTGCTGCGCGAAACTATGCGTTTGTCCCGCTTAATTAATGACATGTTGGAACTTTCAAGTATCCAGGCAGGCTCAGACGGAGTTGAACTGTCGGAGGTTAATCTATCGTCTCTGATTTCGCGCCTTAGTCTGCGTTACTTGCCTATTGCGGCAGATCACAATATTGATTTTTCTGTCGAAGGTTTAACTGACGATCTGCCACTTGTCTGGAGCAATGAAGACCGTAGCGAACAAATATTTATAATACTTTTAGACAACGCCATAAAATTCACTCCGGAAGGAGGCTCAATTAAAATAATAATTGAAGACCACGATTATTTCGTCTCAGTTAAAATAGCTGACAGCGGAATCGGCATAGCTGCCGAAGATATTGATCACGTTTTCGATCGTTTCTACAAAGTGGACAAGGCTCATAATCAGCCAGGAACGGGACTTGGGCTTTCTATCGCCAATGAAATTGCCACACAAATGGGTCAGGAGATCAATGTGTTTAGCGAGAAAGGTAAAGGAGCAACTTTTACTGTGAATATACCCTATGCAGATGAGATACTCCAATCAATGGATCAACTGAAAGACGTCTATGACAGCGATGCGCATTAACCGCTACATTTCTGCCAGTGGCTATACCAGCAGACGCCGGGCCGACAAATTAATTGAGGCCGGAAAAGTAACTATTAACGGTAAAACAGCTGAGTTAGGAGCTCAGGTGGAAAGCGGAGATCTAGTCCAAGTTGAGGGAAAAACTCTTCACTTACTTGAAAAACAGGAGCTAGTTTATTTAGCTTTCAATAAACCCGCAGGAATTGTTTGTACCTCAAATCGGGATGTTCCTGATAATATAATCGATTTTATAAATTTCCCGCAACGAATCTTCACTGTTGGCCGTTTGGACCGAGATTCACGTGGTCTGATTTTATTAACTAACGATGGCAGCATTGTCAACCCGTTAATACATGCTCGAAATCAGCAAGTCAAAGAATACCGGGTAAGAGTAGACGCTGAAATAACAGATGAATTTTTAGAGAAAATGAGAACGGGCGTCCCTATTTTAGATACTGTAACTTTGCCGGCTAAACTAAGGAAAATTAATGAATTTGAATTTTTTATAGAAATAAGGCAAGGCCTCAACCGTCAAATCAGGCGCATGTGCGATGCTCTCGGTTATCAAGTTGTCGATTTGCAGCGGATCCGTATTATGGATATAACTTTAGAAAATCTGGCAGAGGGTTGCTATCGACATCTCAAACCAGAGGAAATTGCTGCTATCAAATCGCTGCAAGATCAAGGCTAGACTTTCTGTGGATCAAAAGAAAGACAGACTTCAAAATTTTCATTCTCCAGCATCCTGTAATTGACCGAAGCAGCATCCAGCATCCTTTTGGATGCTTTCACAATATCAGTTTCCGCATATTTGTCTGATAAATAGATAATTTCTTTGATACCCACCTGGATAATTGCCTTGCTGCATTCATTACAGGGAAACAAAGGGACATACAAACTGCAATCTTCCATTGACTGACCAAAACTGTTCAAAATTGCATTCAATTCTGCATGGCAGACATATGGATATTTAGTATCCAGAAAATCCCCTTCGCGTGCCCAGGGAAATTCGTCATCGCTGCAACCAAAAGGCAGACCGTTATAACCTACGCTGACAATTCGTTTCTGCGGTGAGACGATACAAGCCCCCACCTGAGTGCTGGGATCTTTACTGCGTTTAGCAGATAGCAGTGCTATACCCATAAAATATTCGTCCCAGGATAAGTAGTCTTGTCTTTTC
>CAZVVR010000111.1:0-4921 GCA_964630605.1 uncultured Mageeibacillus sp.
CGCGGCGGTGCCGGTTTCCCGACCTGGTTTAAATGGAATGCGGCCAGAAATGCGGCCGGTAAAGATAAATATATGATTTGCAACGCGGACGAAGGTGATCCCGGAGCTTTCATGGACCGAAGTATTCTTGAGGGAGATCCTCACGCCCTGCTGGAAGGTATGCTGATTGGTGCTTACGCAATCGGAGCAGAAACTTGTATGATTTACGTTCGCGCAGAGTACCCTCTCGCAATCAAACGGCTAAAGATTGCAATTGAGCAAGCCAGAGACCGTGGATATTTAGGGGAAAATGTACTGGGTGTGGAAGGTCTCAGGTTTGAAATGATTATACGTGCAGGAGCCGGGGCTTTCGTCTGTGGCGAAGAAACGGCCCTGATCGCCTCACTGGAAGGCGAGCGGGGTATGCCCAGACTTAAACCCCCCTTTCCTGCAGAACGCGGTTACTTCCAAAAACCAACCAATATTAATAATGTTGAAACTTTAGCCAATGTTCCTTATATCATCGCTAAAGGACCCGAAGCTTTCACAAAATACGGCACTGAAAAAAGCCCGGGCACCAAGGTTTTCGCTCTCACAGGCAAGATCAAAAAAGGAGGCCTGGTGGAAATTCCCATGGGAACCCCTCTGCGTGAAATCATCTATGACATCGGAGGCGGCATTATTGATGACCGCGAACTCAAAGGTGTCCAGATGGGTGGTCCTTCCGGTGGCTGTATCCCTGCATCGCTGATGGACACACCGGTTGACTATGAGAACATCACCAAAACCGGTGCTATAGTTGGTTCCGGCGGTATGGTTGTCATGGATGACAGCACCTGTATGGTAGAAATGGCCCGCTTTTTTCTTGACTTTACCTGCGAAGAATCCTGTGGGAAATGTACTTACTGCAGATTAGGCACTAAACGTATTCTGGAAATTTTGGAACGCATTACTGCGGGTCAAGGCCGTTCCGATGACATAGAACTGTTGGAAGAACTTTGTCCCAAGGTAATGGACGGCTCTCTTTGTGGGCTTGGTCAGACAGCCCCCAATCCTGTACTTACAACCATAAAATACTTCCGCGATGAGTACGAAGCGCATCTGTCTGGCAGGTGCCCGTCTAAAGTGTGTCAGCCTCTGATTCATTATCATATCAATGACAAATGTACCGGCTGTACCATCTGTGCGCGCAACTGTCCTGTCGGAGCTATTGAAGGCGCCCTGAAAGAGGATCACATTATCGATCAGGATATGTGCACAAAATGTGGCATTTGCTTTCAAAAATGTAATTTCGACGCAATTGATCTCTTGGAAGGAGCCTATGTATGGGAAGAATAACAATTACAATCAATGGACAGACCATTAATGCAGAGCAAGGTCTGACTATTTTTCAAATAGCACGCGACAATGGCATCTATATACCGAGTCTCTGCCAGGATGACAAATTGGATAACTATGGCTCCTGTGGCATGTGTGTCGTTGAAGTAGAAGGAAATCGTAAACTAGTACGTTCCTGTTCGACAACAGCTACGGACAAAATGGTGGTTAACACTCGTACCGAGCGTGTAACCGAATCTCGCACTACCGCCCTGGAGCTTTTTGTCAGCAACCATACCGGAGACTGCAAAGCTCCCTGTTCCCTCACCTGCCCTGATAATTTGGATATTCAGGGTTATGTCGGTTTGTGTGGCAACAAAGAATATGACGCTGCTTTGCGGCTGATTAAAGAAGATCTGCCATTGCCGGCATCAATCGGACGTATTTGCCCGCATCCCTGCCAGACTGCCTGCCGCCGAGCCCTGCTTGACGATGATATTGAAATAAATTATTTAAAACGTTTTGTGGCAGATCGCGATCTTAACTCAGGAAATCCCTACCGCCCCAAACAAAAACCGCTTACAGGCAAACATGTAGCAGTGGTGGGTGGCGGCCCCTCAGGTCTTTCTGCAGCTTATTTTCTTTTGCGGGAGGGACATAAAGTTACTGTTTACGATGACAATCCCGAGTTCGGTGGCATGATGCGCTACGGAATTCCCATGTATCGCTTGCCCAATGACATAATTTATCAGGAAACACAACTGATAGCCGACATGGGCGCAACGCTCGTTCCCAACACAAAAATAGGCCGCGATCTTTCATTGGATTACCTGCGTGAAACTTTTGATGCAGTTTATGTCGCGGTTGGCATGTGGGAAAGCATCTCGCTTGGCATTGAAGGCGAAGATTTGGACGGCGTTTATGGCGGAATTGATTTTCTTTACGACTTTAGTGTCGGTCGTCCGCAACTTTTGGGCAACAAGGTAGCTGTCATCGGAGGCGGTAATACTGCAATGGATGCTGCCCGCACAGCTGTTCGGCTTGGAGCTGAAGAGGTCACAGTACTTTATCGGCGGACAAAAGCTGACATGCCGGCAGAAGAAATCGAGATAACCGAGGCGGAGGAAGAAGGGGTTAAGTTTGAGTTTCTGGTCAGCCCGCACTCCTTAACTTCAGAAGACGGTCATCTCAAGGGTATTAAGCTGCAAAACATGAGATCAATTCCCCCTGAAAAACCGGGCGAACGCAGCGGTATTGAACGGATTGAAGGCGAGTTTACTGAATTAGAGCTGGACAGCTTAATTATCGCTACCGGCCAAAAAACTAATCTGACCGGCCTGGAAGATCTGGCTACAGATCGCTGGGGTTTGATTGATGTAGCAGCCGGCACATATCAGACTTCTCTGCCCGGTGTATTTGCCGGTGGTGATGTGATTGATAACGGAAACAAAATTGCTATTCAAGCCATTGCCGATGCCAAACATGCAAGCTACGTGATTTCAAATTATCTTAATGGTAAGCGAGTCAGTTATACAGCTGATTATCATGTAGAACGAGATGACATCAGCAGAGAAGATTTGCTCGAAACCCACTCTGAAGCAGAAAGCGCCAGAATGGAGCATTTATCACCGGCCGACCGTCGCGATAACTTCCATGAAATCGCAGCCGGCTACACGGAAGAGCAGGCTCAGTACGAAGGTGATCGCTGTCTTGAATGTGGCTGCATGGATTACTTTGAGTGTGATCTTTTTGATCAGTTCAACCAATACCAAGTTAATCCGGAACGTTTTTCCGGAGCCATGAGCGACTTTGATCATGACAATGATCATCCTTATATTCTGATAGATCCCAACAAGTGCGTGCTCTGCGGCATGTGTGTGCGGGTCTGTGATGAAGTAATGGGTATTTATGCCCTGGGTCTGGCTGACCGCGGCTTTGAATCGCGCATGATGCCTGCAGCTGAGCGCAGGCTTCAGGATACCAACTGTATCTCCTGTGGCCAGTGTGTTGATCTTTGCCCTGTTGGAGCCTTGCAGGAACGACGGCCTGTGCATAAACAGGTGCCGCTCGACAGCTTTCATACTTTAACAACCTGCGCCGGCTGTTCACTCGGCTGTTCCCAGATTCTTGAAAGCACGGGAGATATGCTGCTGAGAGCTTTGCCGGTTGAAAACTGTGAAGTCTCCGGCGGTCTGCTTTGTGTCAAGGGCCGGTTTGAGCTGGATAGATTCCTTCCGTCACAAGAAGAAAGATTAAAGCATCATCTGGTGCGCCGTGACGGAACCTTACAGAAAGCGACCTTTGACGAAGCCGCTCTTTCATTCACACGCGGGGCTCAATCGCTGCAATCAGTTCAGGGAGCTGATCGGCTGGCCATTTCAATTTCAGATGAATACACTCTGGAAGAAATCGCTTTGATCCGCTGTTTTGCCGAATCTATCCTTGAAAACACAAAACTTTACAGTCTGGACTACAAAAAGAGCGCACTGGAAGAGCTTCTGGGAACAGACAGCTCACCCAACACTTTTAACGAAGTCTTTTCAACTGATCTCATTATAGTGGTGGGCGGAAATCTGCTTGAGACTCATCCCATGCTGGCTACAAAAATCAGACAAGCCAACCGTGACGGTATTCGTATCGGTACCATTAACACCCGGGAAACCCTTATGGATAAATGGACTCCGGATAATATCAAGGGTGATAATTTAGCTGATCTATTACTGGATTTCAACCAACACGATTCAGCTTTAGCCAGGAGTTACCGTGATGCCGGGCGTGCCCTGCTTGTCTACGACAAGGATGCTCTCAGTTATGACGAAGAACTCAAGCTGATCGAACTTGCGCAAAAAAGCGGACATCTTGGATCAACCGGTAACGGTATTATCCAGGTGAAAGCTAAGGCTAACTCCCAGGGTCTTTACGACCTCGGTGTCAGAGGAACTCGCACTCAACTTCTCGATGCTATTGACGAAGGCCGGGTAAAAGGGCTGCTCGTTTTCGGAGACAGTAATCTGCCGCCGGAATATGCTGCTAAGCTGTCTTTCCTTGCCGTTCAAGCAACGAAAGACTCCCCTGCTTTGGCCGAAGCTGATGTTGTTTTGGCAGGTTCATCTCTGGCAGAAAAAACGGGGCATATTACCAGCAGCGAAGGCAGAGTGCAGGCTATAAAACAGGTCTTCACACCCGGCATGGGCAGCTTTGCTCAATTGCGTCATTTTTGGCACCATTTTGACCGTTCTGATGATAAGATCGATCTGGAGACAGCACGTGAGGCTGTTGTGTTCTACAATAAGGCCTATGAAAACATTTTGGATCCGGAAAATACCAACTTCTGGGTTCGACCTGAAAAAGTGAAAAGTAAACGCCGGTAAAATTAACTTAGCAGGATTGGAAACAAATATAATCGCTTTGTCAGCCGGACCTCTTTTGTCCGGCTGTCGATTTTTCAGAAGGAAATATTTATGACAAAAAACCTTCCTATCTTTATTTTTGGTCACAAAAATCCAGACACAGATTCTATTTGCTCTGCAATTGCCTATGCAGAATTAAAAAAAATACAAGGTCACTCGGCAAAACCTATCAGATTAGGTAAAATTAACCGGGAAACAGAATTCGTTCTTGACTT
>CAZVVR010000112.1:0-4909 GCA_964630605.1 uncultured Mageeibacillus sp.
CACTTCTGATTGGGGTGGCACTGTGCTGGAAAAATTTAATCATTCCTGTATTTCGCAAGCGAATCTAAAAGATAAAACAATTCTCCATATTGCTGACATTATTACTCTGGCCTCATCCTGGACTAACAGGTGGTTGCCGGCTGTGGAAAAATGCTGCGGCAGCATTGAATTTGGTTTTGCGATTTTAGATCGTTGCCAGGGAGGTTTAAAGATACTGGCTGAAGCGGGCGTTAAGACTTGTGTTTTAGAGCAAACCGATCAGGGTTTCTTTGCTGCTGCGGTTGATAAAGGCATACTTAATAAAACCCAAGCAGAACAAGCAGTGGTATTTATTCATGATCCCGCCTTTTATGAAAGAGAATTTTTCAAAATAAATAAAAAATTCATCGAAAATGAGATTAGTCAGGGTGGCGAAAACGGCAGGAGGGCTCTGCTTTACCGCCAACGATATGAGCAGCAGGCCGGCAGCTGATTTATTTATAGATTAGTCAGACACTTCAACCCTGATGGTATTCGTGGTACCGCTGTGTCCACTGGTTGATCCTCCGGCAAGAACGATAGTGTCACCTTTGTTGACTAAATCTGATAATTTAGCCACTTTAACAGCCTGGCTGAAAACTTCATCCGTCGAGGAGGCAACCGGCACTAAATAAGGCCTTATTCCCCAGTTCATATTTAATTGGCGCTGCGAGGTTTCACTAACTGTCATAGCGAGAATGGGACACTCAGGCCGAAAGCGCGAGATTAAACGTGCGGTTGACCCGCTGTAGGTCATGACAACGATAGCAGCGGCATCCAGATCACCGGCGGTTGAAGCCGCCGCGTGGCTGATTGCGTCCGGCACGTTGTTACACTGGTAAATTAATTCAAAATCCATATCTTCCCAGTAATCAATTTCAGCTTCCACTCCTTCAGCAAAGCGGGCCATTGTTTCTACAGATCTCACTGGATATTTGCCTATTGCCGTTTCACCGGATAGCATTAGACAGCTGGTTCCGTCTAAAACAGCGTTGGCAATGTCTGAAACTTCGGCTCGGGTCGGCCTCGGATTTTTAATCATAGAATCCAGCATCTGAGTTGCAATAATCGAAGGTTTGCCACTCTGGTAACACTGCCGAATCAATCTTTTTTGTATCATGGGCACAGACTCGGGTGATATCTCAACTCCCAGATCGCCACGGGCCACCATTAGACCATCAGAAGCTTCAATAATTTCGTCACTGTTATCAATGCCCTGCTGATTTTCGATTTTAGCGATGATGTTGATGGCTTGCCCGCCCTCTTTATCCAGTGCCTGACGTGCCAGCCTGATATCATCAGCATTGCGGGCAAAAGAAACAGCTATATAGTCTACTTCGTGCTGAACAGCAAAACGTATATCACTGTAATCCTTTTCATCCAGGGCGGGGAGAGGAGTTGGAGTGTTAGGTAAGTTTACTCCTTTGTAATCAGACAGATCACCACCCGCTACAACCTTGGTGCGCACGATTTTATCGTCGATACTAACAACCAGCAACTCAATCATGCCATCGTCAATAAGAATAGTAAGCCCCGGTTTCACCGCTAAGTAAAAGTCCTTGTAGCTGACACTCATTTTTTCGGCGTCACCAATAATTGGTTGGGAGTGGATAAAGAATTCCTGGTCAGCCTGCAAATGTACTTTACCGTTGTTGAATGTACCGGTGCGGATTTCCGGGCCTTTTAAATCTACCAGTATTGCGATCGGCAAGCCGGTTTCTGCACGGACATCCTTCAAAGAATTGATTACTGCGCCGTGTTCTTCCTGCGTTCCGTGCGATCTGTTGAGACGCGCTACATCCATGCCGGCCAAAGCTAATTGCTTTAACTTTTCAGGACTGGCAGATGCCGGTCCTATTGTGCAGATAATCTTAGTTTTTCGCATATATTGTCCTTTTTTAAATTTTAAAAAACAAGATAAAATTTATCGTTTTACTGAATTAAATTCATTATTGTATCACCAAGAACAAGCCAGATTGCGAGTATACTTAATAAGACAATAACGAGAACAACTATCGGAATTATTATCCGTTGTTTTTGAATTTTTTTATCCGGCGGACCCAAAGAATCTCCTGCCTTAGGATGGCTTTCCGGCAATACTTCAAAATTTTTATCTTCCTTATTATCCGGTACTGCCTCAAGCTCGCGTCCGTTTACTTGCCGCCAGTCTGAATAATCGCTGGGTAAAGACTTATAGTCTTTATCTTCGTGCTCAGGGATAACCTTTTTTTCATCTATTAATGAATCATTGTTATTCGAGCTGGGTTTCATACTTAACCTCTTTCTTTTGTCTGACGATTATAGTGCAAGATACCCAACCGGGGATCCAACATTAATGTAATGAATGCTTATATTTGTGAGTATAGCAGAAGTATTTGCACAAATTGTATCCTAGGTCCTGATTGTATTAAGCTATAGAATTAGCAGAAGCGCGTTTTTCTGTAATTTGACCCTATGGTCGGTTGAGCGGCAATAGTGTTATAATTACCATTTAACGACATTAAAGTTGTACTTTAAAAAAAGGAGCATTTTTATGCGATGTCCGAATTGCGGACAAGAAAATGAAAAAGATAATATTTCATGTCTTTTCTGCGGCAGTCTGTTGCCGGCAGCATCGGTTGATGAGGAAGATCAGGAGTACTCTGACTCTGGTCCCGACCATGCTATATATACAGAGGGGGCGCCCAGTTCCAAAACAAAAATTCTATCTATTATAGTTTCAGCACTGGTAGTGCTGTTTCTGATTAGCTTTTTATTTATGATTTATCGTAAATTAACAGCAGAAGATAAAGATGTATCCAACCTGTTTAAAGAAGAGACGGAATATGAGCCACCTCTTTTGTTGCCCGGTTTAAAAACTGAGCCGACTCAACCTTTCACTGTTCCAACTTTCTCTTCTGCCGGCACAACCACCAGCTCAAGTGAAAATACAACGGCTGCAGGCTCTGAAGACACTGAAGAAACAACTACTGCCACTATTACTGAAGCCAATTCTCCGCCCTCTATCCGCGTTATTGAAAAAACCGAAATAATGACTGAGCCTGCTGATCAACCTGCGGCAACTGTAGAGGGAACATCAGGTCCGGTGCAGACGTCGGCTGAAGCAAGCAAAAATACATCAAAGATGACAGAGCAGTCAACCACCGAAACAACTTCACAAAGGAAAATTGATACCAGTTCTAAGACGGTTACAAGTACAGGCGAAGCCGAATTACCGGCATCAGTTCAGATTCACAGGGTTGACTCCAGTGAGTCACCTCTGATTCGGCTGGATTATGGTATTTTTATTGAAAAAGATGACAAAGGAAAACCTCTTACGGACCTGGATCAGTTGAAACTCGATATTTTTGAAAGACAAAATACCGATGATGACTGGGTGAAACAAAAATATAATTTCATCAAAGAAACTTCAAATATTTCTCTGGCAGTAAATTTTGTGCCCATGATCCCATCCGGAGGAACACTTAAATCCTCTCTTTTTGAACTTATAGAAGAAATGAAACTAAATCCGGACAAGCCTGAGGAAAAAAATAACCGGGAAGAAGAAGTTACTGAAACTGAAAAAGATAAAGAGTCTGAGTCAGATGCTTCTGCCGAATGGGATAGATTTTCTTTAATCAATTACGGTTCGGAAATCTATCAAGCAAGTGAAATGTCTCCTTACTTTGTTGATGCCAAGCTTGCAATCAGTAAAAGTCCCATACAGGAAAAATCTGAAAAACCTCTGCTTCATGCTGCCCTTATTGCGGCCATTGAAAATTCAGCTCAGCAAACTAATGGTTCCGTAGTTATTATTACAGATGGCAGATATTACGGAGAAAATGAACTTAGTGCGGTTGAAGAGCTAGCTAAAACCAAGAGAATACCTGTACATGTAATCTACCTTTGTGACTCTGAGCAAGAGAATGCAGAGGAGAGTGAGAAAGCCGGACGTTACAGTGAAGCTGAGCTAAGGGCATTTGCACGTAAAACCCGGGGAGACCTTTGTCTTGTAGACACCAATAGTGATAAGTGGTCAACTCAGTTGTCAGCAGCATTGCTGTCAGCTCTTCATCGGGACAAAGAAGAGGGCAGGTTCCTAACCTACGAATCGAGTTTGGGATCTGAGCCGGGCGGCAATCATCAGGTACTCTTGAAGCTTTATCTGGATGGTGATTTAATCTCCACAGCTAACTCATGTTATGAAATTATGCCGGATGATCCTGAAGATCCGGACTAATCGGACAGAGATAATTATTCAACTAAAAGGAGCATAGTGATTTGCAAAATACAGGTATGGTTTCACTGCAAAACATCATCGATGATTTCGAGCTAAAAGTAATATACTCTAAAAAAGATCTGGACGAATTGTGGATTACAGTCGCAGATGTAACCCGGCCCGGTTTGCAGTTGGCCGGATATTTTAAGCATTTCGGACCGGACCGCATTCAGATAATCGGAAATATGGAGATTTCATATCTGAGCTCTTTGGCTGAGACAGAACAGATCAGCCGGTTGAGCCACCTTATGGCCAGTGGTATTCCCTGCCTTATTTTGAGCCGCCACCACGAAGCTTCCGGTGCCATCCGATACACTGCCGAAAAATATAATGTACCTTTGATACAGACCCAAGATACGACCTCTTCTTTTTATGCTTCCCTGGTTAAGTATCTTAACGTCGAACTCGCCCCCCGTACATCGATTCACGGAGTTTTAGTTGAAGTTTTCGGCGAAGGTGTTCTTATAACCGGGGACAGCGGAGTAGGTAAGTCAGAAACGGCCTTGGAGCTGGTTAAGCGGGGTCATCGTTTAATTGCTGATGATTTGGTTGAAGTGCGCCGGGTTTCTGACACAACTTTGGTCGGCCGCGCTCCGGAAATAATCAGGCACCTGTTGGAAATCAGAGGGCTGG
>CAZVVR010000113.1:0-4904 GCA_964630605.1 uncultured Mageeibacillus sp.
TCAACGTGCTGGAGGAAACTTTCGAGATTGAAGTCGGAATCAAGTGGGTAAATGATTTGTTCTTTAAAGGGAAAAAAATAAGCGGTATTTTGACTGAGGCGGTAACAGATTTGGAATCAGGTCAGACTTTTTCTCTGGTTGTTGGCATCGGGATTAATCTGACATCACCGGAGAAAGGTTTTCCCCCTGAAATCAGTGGTATAGCGGGAGCAGTCACTGACGGAAGCCGAACCATAAATCGCAATGTTCTTATTGCAGATATCAGTAACGAAATTGCTGAAACGATTATGAAATTGCCTTCACGGGCTTATCTTGATGAATATCGCAAGCGTTGCTTTATTATCGGGAGAGAAGTCATCTTGGATTCAGGTCAGGTTATCGTAGCGGAGGATATTTCGGACGATGGAGCCTTGATTTATCGGGAAAATAAGGAAATGCTTGAACTCTCGGCAGGAGAAATTAATCTTAAGGAGTATTAGCTTGAGATCTAAGCTGAAGACACATGCTTTAGCCCAGGCAGCTTTAATGGGGGGACTGATTTTTATTGCCGGGCTGATCCGGATCCCGCTGGGGCCGGTTTCTTTCACGCTGCAGACAATGTTTGTCCTGCTGTCCGGTATGCTGCTTGAACCAGCTGTTGCCTTAGCTGCTACGCTGTTACATCTGGTTTTGAAACTTGTCTTCGGCGGAGTTGCAGCAATTTTGTCCCCTTCCTTCGGCTTTGTGCTGGCTTTTATACCAGCTGCTGTCTTGCTGGCCTATCTGGGCAGAAGAGGTAGCAATGCTATTCGGCGGGAAGTTATGAATCTATTATTAGCATCTATTTTGATCTATGCAATCGGCTTGCCCTATATGGCCCTTATTCTTCGTTATGTTTCCGGACAGACGCTGAGCCTGAGATATATTGTAGTCTCAGGCCTGATTATCTTTCTTCCTACCGATATCCTCAAAGCAGTTTTTGCTTTAAGACTAAAACGACACTTGCGTCCGCTCGTGGTCACCTGACGTTAGTACACAGAGGCATATAAAAACCGCGGCCGATATCTTGGCCGCGGTTTTTCTCTCAGTAGATGATTAGGATTAATAGATGTCTTTTTTACCACTCTTAATGCCCAGAGCAACATTCTCGGGAGAAAGTGGCAGTCGATAAAAGTTAACCCCTGTAGCATCATAAAGAGCGTTGCCGATGGCTGAAGGAATCGAAATCATCGTGTGTTCTGCCACGCCCCTGGCACCATAAGGTCCGTTTAGTTGTGGATTTTCGATGTAAATTGGTACAACCTCCTGCGGCATATCTTTCATGGTTGGAATCTTGTTATCCGTGAAAGAGGGATTCAAAAGCACGTTGTTTTCATCAAATTTGTAGCCTTCGATAAGTGCTGATCCGATGCCCTGCACAACGCCGCCCATAACCTGACTGTAAACCATTCTTTCATTAAGAAGCTGGCCGGCATCAAAAGCAGAAGCAACTTTAAGAACTGTAATCTCACCTGAGTGCACGTCAACTTCAATGTCAACAGCATGACAGCCAAAGGTCCAGGCCAGTGCCGGAGTTCCCTGTCCGGTTTCCGGATCCAGGTTGGTTAATCTTTCTGCAGTGAAATAACCGTGAGAAATCAGAGGTCCGCCGATTCCGTTGCCATTGGGATAAGCATAACCGTAGGCCATGTCTTTATAGGCTACACGAACGGATGGGTCATGTTTATAGAAAATATAACCACCGCCGTGGTCCAGTGATTCTTTGGAAAGCCGCAAAATCTGCCCGGCAATATCTTTCATCTGATCAATCATATTGCGGGCTGCCTTTACGGTCGCGTTTCCTCCCATGAAAGCGTATTTAGAAGCAACTGTATTCCAGTCATAAGGGTGGGTTTCAGTGTTAACGCCTCTGACTACTTCCACCATGTCCATCGGCAGATCAAGTTCCTGGGCAGTAATTTGAGATACAGCCGTCATCAGACCCTGACCATAGTCGATCCCGCCGACCATAACTTTTATGTGTCCATCGCCCTGCATTTGCATGATAACAGCAGAAGCTGCGTTAGGAGGCATGGCAGGAGCTTTATGAACCATAGCAAAACCTGTGCCGCGGACTTTACCGGTTTTCCATTCGGCTTCGCGCTCCGCTTCACTTTTGCGGCCGGTCCAACCAATTTCTTTAACAGCTGCCTGCAGGCAATCTACAGGGCTGCCGGTACTTTCCGTCATCAGTTCACCGGTCATTGTTAAATCACCCGGACGGAGTAAGTTTTTCATACGGAATTCATAGGGATCTATATCCAATTTTTGTGACAAGATATCTATCTGGCGCTCTATCGTCCACAAAGTCTCCAAATGGCCAAAGCCTCGAAAAGCCGTGCTGTACACCTTGTTTGTATAAATAGTGTTGGAAACGATTGAGGCATTTTCAACGTTATACGGACCCAGCCCGCCGTAGACTGCAGTTTTGCCGACGTTGACTCCATAGTCAGCATAGGCTCCGCTATCCCAATCATAAACGATATCAGCTGCAATCATGGTGCCATCTTTTTTCACACCGGTTTTTATTTTACCTCTCATAGCAGCGCGTGTAGCCATATAGTTGAACTCTTGCTCACGGGTTAATTTAAGCTTAACCGGAGCGCCCCCTGCTTCGTGCGAAAGAAGGCAGAGCAGAGGTTCCAGATGGATTCCTGCTTTACCGCCGAAAGCGCCGCCGACATAAGGGACCTGAATTTCGATATCTGATTCTTTAACATCAAGTGTTGATGCCAGCATTTGTCTCAGGGCAAATGGTGACTGTGCTGATGAAGCAATTTTAATTCGACCGGTAAAGGGATCAAATTGGGCAATAGCGACATGAGTCTCGATGGGTACGTGGGCTACCGCCGGCAGCGAAAATTCATTTTCAAGAACTTGATCTGCCTCGCCAAAGCCCTGGTCCAAATCGCCTTTTTTACTTTTATTCAAACTGGCGATGTTGCTGTCGGGTTGTGGGAAAAACACACCTTCAACGTGATTGATTTCAGCAATGTTTTCGTGAACCAGGATATCTGCTTTAAGGGCCTTGTCCAGCCCGACAACAGGCTCCAGAACTTCGTACTCAACCTCGATCAGTGAAAGGGCTTTTTCAGCTATCACTTCAGTAGTTGCTGCTACAGCTGCTACTGCTTCTCCCTGGTAACGAGCCTCACCTTTAGCGAGTACCCATTTGTCTTCCATGTAGAGTCCAACCAGATAATCTGAGTCTTCGCCGGTCAGAACTGCTTTTACGCCCGGAAGCTCCCTGGCCTTGCTGCAGTCGACGCTGATAATTTTAGCTCTGGCGTAAGGAGAGTGGAGAACTTTAGCATAAAGCATTCCCGGAACTTCCATGTCATAAGCATAACGGGCATGTCCGGTTACTTTTTCCATGGCTTCCTTACGTTCATAAGGTTTTCCTATATGTTTATAATCTGATTCATAATCTTTACATGACTGATAAGTACAGCTATATAATTCTTCTTGATGTGTCATGAACGGTTCAGCTCCTCTCTCTCGCGTTCAGCAGCTCTTTTGACTGCTTCAAAAATTTGCCGGTAACCAGTGCAGCGGCATAAGTTACCAGACAGACCCTCAATAATTTCTTCATCGGTAGGATCAGGGTTTCTGTCCAGAAGGGCACGTGCAGACATCAAAAAGCCCGGAGTGCAAAAACCGCACTGCAGGGCATCACCGTTGATGAATTCCTGTTGAAGAATACTGAGCTCGCCGCCTTTAGACAAACCTTCTACTGTTGTAATTACTCCACCTTGGGCTTCAAGAGCGAGAATAAGACAGGAATTAACGGCTTTGCCATTTAATATAATGGTACAGGCTCCACATTCACCTTCGCCACAGGCTTCTTTTGTGCCGAACAGCTTTAATTTATCACGTAGAAAGTGAAGAAGTAGCATAGTTGGATCTATATCTTCCGATACTGGCAGGCCGTTGACTGTGCAGGTAAGAGTAACTAGTCTTTCTTTAGAATTTATATGCGCCTGTTCCATGGCACACAGATCTTTTTCATCTACTTTTGTCATGTTTATGCCTCCTTCTGCATCAGCTGGGTCAGACTTCGTTTTAAGAGAACACCTGCCATATGCAGTCGATATTCTTTTGAGGAACGAACGTCGGAGATAGGCTTGATGTGATTCTGGATTTCTTCGGCTGCCCAATCGATGGATTCCTCTGTGATCCCTTTTTCGTTAAGATCGCTCTCCAGCGCCGTCAGACGGAGAGGAGTAACAGCGACAGCGTTGATGCCAATCGCCGCTTTGCCATCCTGGTTAATGCGGCAGGCCACACCGACTGTAGACAGGTCATGTCCCTTTAAGCGAGTCTGACGATTATAGCAGCTTCTGTCTTTTTCACTGCCCGGATCAGGCAAGAAAACCGAGACAACAATTTCGTTATCAGCAAGCTGAGTTTTTTTCACTCCGGTAAAAAATTCATGAAGTGGAATAGTTCTTTCTCCCTCAGAACTTGCAATCTTAACTTCTGCATCGTAAATCAGAAGGGCAGGCGGCAAATCAGCGCCCGGAGAACCATTGCAGATATTGCCAACCAAGGTGGCTCTGTTTCTCAAAGGATAGGTGGCAAGCACAGCTGCAGCGTCGTGTAGGGCCGTGTATTTTTCCTTGACAATTTCGGATTCGATTAGAGTATTACATACAACATTAGCACCGATCTCCAGACCTTTGCCTGCAACGAATTCGAATACATCCAATTCAGGAATGGATTTAATATCGATGATGTGCTTGACATCGATAAGATTGTGGCGCAAGGCGATAAGTAAGTCGGTACCACCGGCCAAGATGTACGTGCCGCCCTCATTTTGAGATAATGCGCTCAAAGCTTCTTCCAATACAAGCGGTTTTGCATAATCAAATTTACTTAACACGAAA
>CAZVVR010000114.1:0-4852 GCA_964630605.1 uncultured Mageeibacillus sp.
TGCCGATCCATTCTTCATCGCTGAACTCTTCGCCTTCTTCCAGCACCAGGTTTCCCTTATTGTCATATAGAGGACCTTCGAAAACCTTTACTTCTCCGGAATTAACTTTAGCTTCAACCTCCTGACAATCTGCAATTACTTCAGCAGGCATAATTTCTTCATTGTAAGGTGCTATCGAGGCGGCTCCTTCTTCCATACCTTTAAACTTAGTCTGATTGGTCCAGGTACCAGCCACTGCCTCTTCAATGAATTCAACAAATATTGGCGTCCAATTCCACACAAAAGATGTTAAAACAGCATCGGGAGCATAACTTTCCATGTCAATATGGAAACCGGTTGCATAACCGCCTTTTTCCCCTGCTGCCTGCATAACCGCAGTTGTACTACCGTGATATCCTAAAGCTTCAATTCCGCTGTCGAAAAGACTATTGGCATTTTCCTTGTCAGCAGCAGGATCGTACCAACTGTTGGACCATACTACTTTAACCGTAGCATCAGGATTTGCATATTCAGCACCTTCTGACCAAGCATTAATGGCACGAACCACTGATGCCTGAGGTTGAGCTGCAACAAATCCCAATTCATCAACAGAACTCATTTTTGCAGCTGCGTAACCACACATAAAAATGGCCTGGTAATCGCGTATCGTAAATGAAGCCAGATTGTCTGTGGTTTTACCTTCAAACTGGTGAAAATAAACATCAGGATAACGTTCGGAAGTTATGGCTGTTGGATTAGTGTAACCGGATGAGCATCCGAAAATCATGTTACAGCCACTGTCCACCAGCATTTCAAGTGCATTTTCAGTTACTGTTCCCGTGTCTGCTATCTCTTCCATCATAACCAGCTGATCATCACGCAAACCCAATTCTTCCTGCGCTCTCAGAAAGGATTCGTACATGGCCTGACTCCAGCCGCCATCCTCTTTATTAGTGTTAAAGATCGCACCAATTTTGATTTCATCCAAAGGAATGCCTGCAGCGGGCTCTTCTCCACCTGGAGAGGTTGTGCCCTGACTTTCTTTAGTGGTTTTCGTTGGTTCTTCGGGGCTTTGAGAACAAGCTGCAAAAATTGAAAACATCATGGTAACAGCCAGAATCAAAGCTAAAAGCTTAGATTTTTTTATTATTTTTCCTCCTTTTCGCTAGCTCTTTACTAGCGTTATATCCACAGGTTGTTACCTGTTTCATATTCGATTGCATTCTGATTATCGTGCCTCACGGTCATAAGGCTGACCTAAAGCGGCGGGAATCGGAGATTTCGTTTTTCTGAAATTGCCTGTTGAAATAATTAATACCAGTACAGTAAATATGTATGGCAGCATGTTAATAAAGTAAGATGAAACCGGAACTCCCATTGTCTGCATTCTTGTTCCCAGAACCTCAATTCCACCGAAAAGAAGTGCACCCAGGGCAGCATTAAAAGGTTTCCAGGAGGCAAAAATAACTAAGGCCGCAGCAATCCAGCCTTTGCCTGCCGTGATACCAATCATCCAGGTAGGTGTGTAGGCCAGCGTTATATAAGCTCCACCGAGGGCAGTTATGGAACAACCCAGAATTACATACAGGTATCTCAAGAGATACACTCGCACACCTGCTGAATCCAAAGCTGCCGGATTTTCGCCCAAGGCACGAAGTTTTAAGCCCGGCCGCGTTTTGAAGATATATATATGGGCCAAGGGTACCAAAAAATACAGCGCGTATACCATCGCATTTTGATTAAAAAGAATTGGTCCAATAACAGGAATTTGCGACAATCCGGGTATTGCAATGTTTTTAAAAGAGATAGTCGCTGCTGCACCGGTTACATCCCGGCCTAAAACACCTGACAAGCCACCTCCGACTGTAACTAAGGCTAAACCGGAGACAGTTTGGTTGGCCTGTAAAGTGACAGTAAGAAATGCATAAATCACACCCACAAGTGCGCCTGCACCCATGGCAGCCAATATCGCCATTGACAAAGACTCGCTATTTAAACCAACAAGAAATCCTGAAACAGCTCCAATAAGCATTATTCCTTCTAAACCAAGATTCAAGATGCCGGCTTTTTCTGAAAATATTTCACCCAAACTAGCATAGAGAATAGGAGGGCAAGTCGCCAAAGTTGCAGCTAATATTTGTATAACTGTATTCATTAATTTGCTCCTTCTTCAGCTGAAATTTCACTTGTATCGAGCTTAGTGTGCTTGGTAAAAACAAGCTTTTTTCTGGCAAAAATATTTCCGCCAAGTATGAATAATAATATTAAGCCCTGAATTAAAGTAACTATTTGCGCTGGCACACCTGTTATTTGAACGTTAAAACCACCCTGGGACAGTCCGCCAAAAAGAATAGAAACCAGCAGTACTATAAACGGATTATGGTGGGACATATAAGATATTATTATGGCTGTGTAACCTGCACCGGCTGCCAGGTTGGGCTGCAGGCAGCCCACGGCTCCTGTAACTGTGGCTACACCGCCCAGGCCGGCCAAACCTCCCGAAATGAGCATAACGATAAGCGTGTTGCGGGAAATTTTCATGCCGGCATAAGTCGCAGCTTTTACATTGGATCCAATAACGCGAACCTGGTAACCCAATACTGTTTTTTCAAAGAAAACCCAGATCAGAACGGCTGCAATCATCGCAATAAAAACAGCCCACGTTATCCGTGTGTTGCCGAGATAAGCCATCCTGGCTTGAGGCGGCAATGTTTCTGAGTAAGGTAAATTAGTGCCAACAAATGATGTATCACGCCAGGGACCATAGACAAAATAATCTACGAACAGCAATGCAACATAGTTAAACATCAACGTTATAATCGTTTCATTGACCCCCCATTTTGCTTTGGGGAAAACTGCGATTATTGCCCAGAGGCCTCCGGCCAGAAAGCCAGCAACAAGTACTGCCGGTATTAACAGGGATCTGGGAATCCAGTCAGCAAAAAGCGCAACTCCGGCAGCAGCCCAGGCTCCGAGAATGAACTGTCCTTCAGCTCCGATATTATTAACCGACATCTTAGCTGCGACAGCGACACCCAAGCCACAAAACATTAATGGGACTGCCTGAAGAATGCTTTCAGAAATATTGCGCCAACTTCCAAAGCCACCTTTAAACAGAAATTTGTACGCCAGCAGCGCATCATGTCCTAAGGCTTGCATAACAATGCCACTTACAAATAAAGCAAGAAATATGCATATGATCGGAATCAGCACAAACATTAATTTATTTGTTTTGTCTCTTTTTTCAAAATGAACACTCAGTCCAAACACCTAAGTCTCCTCCATCAAATCCGAGTATTACTCTTATAAAGCTGCAGCTACTGAGGATACCGAGTGAGATTTATTCTCACTTTTCTTAATCCCCAACATTAGACGTCCGGCTTCCTTGAAAGTTTCGTCAGTCACTTCCCCTATATCCATATATCCGGTTATCTGACCACTATATAGGCCGGCTACTCTGTCGCTCAGAGAAAATAATTCTTCAAGATCTTCAGAAATTAAAAGAATTGCTGCACCCCGTTTGCGTTCTTCAAGAAGCAGCTCATGTATAGTCTCAGAGGCACCTACATCCACACCGTGGACAGGGTAAGCTGCGATAATAAGTTTCGGATTTCCGTCAATTTCTCTGGCCACCAGGAGTTTTTGCAGATTTCCTCCGCTCATAAATCCAACTGGTTTTGTCAGTCCGGCATGTTTGATGTCGTAATTTGTCACAAAACCATTGGTTCGTTTCTGAATTGAATCCCGGTTAAGAAAACCCCGTTTATTGCAATCACAGGAATTAAAGTCACGCAAGATTGAATTGTCCATCATATTTAAGTTGCCAACCAAACCTGTTCCCATACGGTCTTCAGGGATATAACCGACACCTTTTTCTGCTGTCTGCCGGCAACTTAAATCACTGATATCTTCTCCGTGAAGAATAATCGTACCTTTGGTTGGGGGTCGCAGTCCGGCAATAACTTCACAAAGCTCTTTTTGACCGTTTCCGGCTACACCCGCAATGCCAAGAATTTCTCCGCAACGAATTTCAAGACTAAGTTCGTTCAAGGCCGGTACTCCACGGTCACCCAGTACAGTTATATTTTCAAGTTTAAGGCCACATTCCTTTGGCTTGCTGCGTCCATTTCCGTTGCTGATACTGATTTTTTTCATCTGCCTGCCAACCATCATTTCGGCCAAAAGCTCACGGTCAACTTCTTCACTCATAGCCAAGGTGTCGATCAGTTTACCGTTACGCAATACTGTGATCCGATCTGCAAAGGACACTACTTCAAATAATTTATGAGTAATAAAAAGTACGGTTTTACCCTCTTTTGTCATCATACGTAAGGTCTTGAAGAGATTTTCAGTTTCTTGAGGAGTCAGAACTGATGTCGGTTCGTCTAATATCAGTAAATCGGCTCCAAAAAACAGTTGCTTTACAATTTCCACTCTTTGTTGTTCACCAACGCTCAATTGCCATATTTTGGCAGATGGATCAACTTCGAGACCATACTGTGCTGAAACTTCTTTGATACGTTTATTCATATTTTTCTTATTCAGAATAAAATCGCACTCAGAACTGCACAGCAGAATATTCTCAGCTACGGTCAAAACATCAATTAGTTTAAAATGCTGATGAACCATACCGATTCCCAATTCGACAGCAGCTTTAGGGCTGCTGATATCGGCCGGTGAACCGTTTAATAATATTTCACCTTCATTTTGCCGGTATATACCGGCAAGTATGTTCATTAATGTGCTTTTACCGGCTCCGTTTTCTCCCAATAAAGCATGTATTTCTCCCGGATACAAAGTAAGATCTACGTTGTCATTTGCAATAACACCGGGGAATCTTTTTGTAATGCCACGCATCTGGAGGCTGGGATTT
>CAZVVR010000115.1:0-4850 GCA_964630605.1 uncultured Mageeibacillus sp.
ACGCCGACTAGGTTCGGCACAACTTTGTCGATAATTGTCATGGTTGTGCCTATTGTAGAGCCAGCACCGGCATGAACGTCAGGCATTATGCGAATTTTACTGCCCTCTACAAAAGGCTGATCACAAAGCGTTTGTATCTGCTCTCGTGCAGATTCCTCAAGATTATCGGTAAAAACTTTGGCTTCATTGTATTTTCCTTTAATGATTATCATCTACAACTCCTGTCAATCATTTAAAACACTTATAACACATCTTTTTACCTTGATTATACTAGATAGTCACAAATACCCTGTAACTAAGTTTCTATTCTGATTTTCATAATTTTTCGCCTATTGCTAATTATGAATTTTTCTATGATAATAGTTGCGTGCACAATAGTTGCACAGACAACATATTTTCGAATTTATGTATATTAACCTGCAAAGAGAGAAAGATGGAAAGAATACAGAAATACCTGAATCGAGTCTACCGTGCTTCAATCCTGGACCGGTCAGAAGCTTTTGCCGATAAAAATTTATCCGGTCATCAAATCAGCTATATTTTATTAATCTGCCGACACCCGGGACTGACACACGATGAATTGACCAAAAAGCTTTTGGTTAATAAAAGTTCTGTCAGCAGAACTGTGAATAAAATGGTAAAGAGTGGTTATATTCGCCGAGAAACAGACGATCAGGACCGTCGTTCAAAACGTCTTTACCCCACGGAAAAAGCTAAGAAACTTTACCCGGACGTGATTAAATATCTTAATGACTGGAATGAGGCTCTGACCAGCAATCTTAGTCTGCATGAACAAGAGTCGTTGCTTTATCTTTTAGAACATATAGCGCACGCAGCAACCGAACGTGTTTCTTCTAAAAACCTTAGCTGCATGCTGGATGCAGATTTGCCAGAGAAAGGAAATTGATGCTTAAAACTTATGTCAAACCGCATATTGGCCGCGTAGTCGGGAATGCAATTGTCAAGATGAGCGGTACACTCCTTGAGGTAGTTTTGCCAACAATTTTAGCTTATATCATTAACCAGGTTGTCCCAACGCGAGAAATCAACCCCATAATATTCTGGGGATTAGTTATGGTCGTATGTGCCATTTTAGCTTGGATTCTCAATGTAAAGGCCAATCGAATGGCGTCAAAAACTGCTGCCATGACGATTAAGGAAATCCGGCAAGATCTTTTCAGCCGCTCCCTGACACTGTCTGCCCGGCAAATTGACCAACTGACAGTTTCTTCTCTGGAATCCAGGCTAACTTCTGATACATATTCCATTCATCGTTTTCTGGGAGCGACACTACGCATGGGCATACGTTCGGCCATGCTTTTCATCGGTGGCGTAGCCTTTTGTTTTATATTGAGCTGGCGGCTGGCTTTAGTTCTGTTGGTTTTAGTCCCGCCGTTGTTAATTGTTGTTCGTTTTATTCTAAGAAGAGGCATTCCTTTATATCGTAAAGTCCAGGTAAAAGTTGACGAAATGATACAAGTAATTCGCGAAAACATCAGAGGTATCAGAGTTTCCAAGGCGCTCGACACTACAGAATATGAAAAGGATCGCTATGCTGAAGTTAATCTCAATGTTAAAAATGCTGAAGTAGCTGCCAGTTACCGTATGTCAACCCTATCACCTTTGGTCAATATAATTTTGTATACCGGCCTGGCAATGGTGCTGATTCTCGGAACGAATTTGGCCAACCAGGGTTTAGTTCAAACTGGTACTATATTAGCCTTCATGTCCTATTTTATTCAGATTACCAATTCGCTTTTAGGACTGAACCGGATGTTTAACATTTATAACCGTGCTTCTGCTTCAGCTTCACGTATCAGCGAAGTACTGAATATGCCCTATGACGAAAACCAACAGCAAAATCAGGATCAAATCTTCACGCTTCCTGATCCAAGTCCCGCTGTCCCGGAAATTGAATTTCGCAAAGTTTCTTTTTCTTATCTGGGAAAAAAATCAGATCTACAAAATATAAATTTCAAAATTTACCAGGGTGACAGTTTGGGCATTATGGGTGCAACGGGTTCCGGCAAAAGCACGATTATTCGTTTGCTTTTGCGACAATATGATGTCGACTCAGGCGAAATTCTCGTGCGGGGGATTAATGTAAAAAATCTGCGACCGGAAGATCTCCTTGAACTTTTTGGAATCGTTTTCCAGAATGATTTTCTTTTCAGTGGCACGGTTCGCGAAAACATATCCTTGGGAAGAGATCTGTCAGATGAAGAACTCATTGAAGCCGCGAAATTTGCTCAGGCTTACGATTTTTTGACCAAAAAAGACGGTGGACTGGACTTCACTTTAGCTTCAAAAGGTGTAAATTTATCAGGCGGTCAAAAACAGCGTCTTCTTTTAAGCAGGGCCATGTCCGGTGAACCCGATGTTCTTTTATTAGATGACTCTTCCAGCGCCTTGGATTTTCGCACAGAAGCTAATTTGCGCCAGGCCATCAGAGATAATTTCAGCAGCACTACATTAATAACAATAACCCAACGCGTAAGTTCGGTCCGCGCTGCCAAAGAAATTATCTTTCTTGACCAAGGCAAGGTTATTGCCCAGGGGAGTCACGAACAACTTCTGCGTAACTGCCAACTTTATAGGGAGATTGCAGAAATGCAAACCCATGAAAAAAACGACTCTGCTGATAGCGATTTAGCTTACGCATAAATCTTTAATTTTAGGAAAGGGAAAAAATAAATATATGGCATTAGTGCCCACAAAAAATAAAAACAAAGACCAGCCAAAAAACTATCGGAGTATCTTCAACAAACTATTATCATATATGAAGCTGGAGAAATGGCGTTTCCTTTTGGCGATTGGCCTGGTTGTGATTGCTAACCTTATTGCGCTTTGGGGTCCGCGTTTTGCCGGAGAAGCTATCGATGCAATGGGCATAGGCGCGGGACAGGCTGATTTCACGCTAGCTTTTACCCGGGCATTATTGATGCTTGCTGCCTACGGCGGTGCAGCGATTTTAAACTTTTTGATGGTCAGGCAGGTAGTTCGTGCAGCGCAAAATGTTGTGGAACGCATGCGGCAGGATACTTTTGACAAAATCGTTGAGTTGCCGATTTCATATATAGACACGCACCAGGCAGGAGATTTAGTTTCCCGCATTTCTTACGATCTGGATCTGGTCAGCCAGTCTATGACACACGATTTTGTTCAGGTAGCTGCCAGTAGCATTACAGTGGTCGGTTCCTTGCTGATGATGATGCAAATTTCTCTTTCTTTATCTCTGGTTTTTCTGCTGATACTGCCTGCAACTGTAATTTTCACGATATACCGTGTTAAAAAAACCCGTCCTCTGTTTCGTAAGCGCTCAAGAAAACTGGGTGAAATGAACGGTTATGCAGAAGAAATTCTTTTTGGACAAAAAACTATAAAAGCTTACAATAAGGAAAAGTTTTTTGCTGGGGTGTTTGCTGAAGTTAATAATGACAGCATCGACGCTTATTATAAAGCAGACTTTCAGGCAGCTTTAAACGGACCATCGATCACCTTGATTTCGAATCTCTCACTGGCCCTGGTTTCACTTTTTGGTTCACTGCTATTTTTACAAGGTCGCTTCACTATTGGTAATCTTTCCTCCTTTATTTTGTACTCCAGGCGCTTCTCAGGTCCCATTAACCAAATTGCCAACATCTTTGCCGATCTGCAATCCTCTCTGTCCGCAGCTAATCGGGTTTTTATGCTGCTGGATCAGGAGTCGGAACCTGCAGACAAGGATAATGCACATGTTCTAACCGGTGCCAAAGGTAATGTAGAATTCAAAAATGTTTCTTTTGCATATAATCCGGAAGAACCGGTAATTGATAACGTCTCTTTTACTGCAGAACCGGGAAAGCTCATCGCCATCGTTGGTCCGACCGGAGCCGGCAAAACCACAATAATCAATCTTCTTATGCGCTTTTATGATCCTCAGAAAGGGAAAATACTAATCGATGGTTATCCAATTATGAATCTAAGCCGAAAAAGTCTGCGACGGTCATTTTCCATGGTTCTGCAGGATACCTGGCTTTTTAGTGGCACTATCAGAGAGAACATCGCTTACGGGAGACCCGAAGCAAGTCCGGAAGAGGTCAAACAAGCAGCCAGGGCTGCACATATCGATGATTTCATAGAATCTCAGCCCTTAGGTTATGAAACTATGCTGACAGACGAAGCGTCCAATTTATCTCAAGGACAAAAACAGCTGTTAACTATTGCCCGGGCCATGCTGCTCGACACCCCCATGCTAATTTTAGATGAAGCCACTTCCAACGTTGACAGCCACACAGAAATAGTGGTTCAGGATGCTATGAGCAACTTAATTCAGGGCCGCACCTCTTTTGTCATTGCACACCGTCTTTCTACAATTCAAAATGCTGACCGCATTTTACTTTTGGTAGATGGAAAAATCGCTGAAAAAGGAAGCCATGAAGAACTTTTGAATAAAAAAGGCGCTTACTTTGATTTGTATCAATCGCAGTTTTCCTAGTAATGGAGCGTCTATTTTAAATCAGTGCTATCAAAATCATGGATTTCAAACTACGATAAAACATTTTAGAAATAAAGATCTTTATCTTTTTTTCGTAAATTAAAAGGCGATCAAACGATCGCCTTTTAATTATTAAGCATGTCTGTAGAAATCAAACAATTTCTTCTACTGAAATCAACCCCAAAACCGGTTTATTAAGCTCCTGGGTAATCTCCAGCGAGCGCAGTAAATGCAGGATCTCTGTTTTACGCGGCTGCACAAAAAACAACGCAGCATCTGCAGCTCTTACCGAATCGATCATTGCTATCTGGGTAGCATTGCCGTCAAGAGAGATCAGTTCAAAAGCTTTTTCTTTTTCAAACTCCTCTTTATC
>CAZVVR010000116.1:0-4836 GCA_964630605.1 uncultured Mageeibacillus sp.
AAAATGTCTGTCGTAGAAACACTAAAATTTCTACAACAACAATATACAAGGAGGAAGAAATGAAAAAACTTAAAACAATTTTAGCATTAATGTTGGCACTATTAATGGCAGTTTCGGTCATTGCCTGCGATAATGGCGAAGAACCGACAACTACAGAACCAGACAACGGCACAGGGGTTACTGAGCCCGAAGAGCCGACAGAAAAGCCCGAAGAGGAGCCGAGTGGCGCTCTTCATGTAGGTATTTTAACCACTTCCGGTGTGGATGACGGTTCGTTTGGTCAAGCTTGCTACGAAGGCATTTTAGAGTATGTTGATGCTAACGAAGGGGCCTCTGTTAACGACGTTAAGGAAGATGATATCGGCAGAGTTGTGCAAGCAGTAGCGGACATTATCGCAGATTACGATGCTATGGTTATGCCTGGTTTCCAGTTTGCTCCGGTTGGACCCGTTGTAGCAGATAACCCTGATACTTATTTTATTTTGGTTGATTCATATCCAACTATTGATGATGAGGAAGTTGAACTAGACAATATCTACGCGATGATGTTTAAAGAAGAAGAGTCGGGTTTCTTTGCCGGTATATCTGCAGCTCTGGAAACTAAGACCGATAAAGTCGCGGTAGTCAACGGAATTGCTTTCCCTTCCAACGTTAATTATCAGTTTGGTTTTATGTCCGGTGTTCACTATGCTAACGAACACTTTGGCACTTCGGCTGAAATAGTCGAACTACCAGCCTATGCAGGCGTTGATGTAACCGGAGAAGATGTAGGCGGCAACTATGCCGGAGATTTCGCAGATCAGGCCAGAGGCAAACTCATTGGTGAAGCCCTGCTCGCCGAAGGTGTAGATATAATTTTTGTGGCAGCGGGCGATACCGGAAACGGTGTATTCGCAGCTGTTAAAGAAGCTTCTGTGGGTAACTACGTTATTGGTTGCGATGTTGATCAATATGATGACGGGGCAACCGGGGACAGAAATATCGTTTTGACCTCAGCTCTGAAAAATATGACTCCTATTGTCGCCGAGCAACTGCAAAAAGCTCATGACGGAACTTTTGAAGGACAAAATGCCTTGCTGGGTGCTGCTGAAGGTGGTACAGGCTATGTAAGTGATGAAGGCAGGCAACAGTTATCTGAGGATACATTGCAAAAGTTAGAGGAAGTTTTTGCTCTGATTGAAGACGGTACAATTGTGCCGGCCTCAAACTTTAACGGTCATTCACCTGATGATTTCCCCGGACTGTAATTTTTAGCAAGAAGTCAATGAGGGTAGCTGAGGCTGCCCTCATTTTTTTTATAAAGAGGAGATTTTATGAGAACGTCAACACCAACACCTTCTAATGAAGCATTAAAGGGCGATTATGCCCGCGTAGTTCTGATGCCGGGTGATCCCTTGCGGGCTGAATATATCGCTGAAACTTATCTGGATAAACCTCGTCTTATCAATAAAGTCAGGAATATGCTCGCATTTACCGGCAAATATCAAGGACGGGATATTTCGGTTATGGGCAGCGGCATGGGTGTTCCTTCTTTTAGTTTGTATGCTGCAGAACTTTTTCAGTTTTATGGTGTAGAAGCTATTATCCGGGTTGGTTCTGCCGGTGGTACTATGGACCATGTAAAATTACGGGATATTGTTATCGCTGTATCCGCTTCAACGGATTCGTCGTATGCCCGGCCAATGAACTTTCCGGGTATTTTGGCACCATCTGCCGACTATGATTTATTATCTCAAGCAGTGGATTCAGCTGAAAAGCTGGGCATAAAGCCACATGTGGGCAGGGTTTTCACCTCCGATTATTTTTATTCTCTCTATAACATTCATGAAATTTTACGTGACACCGGGCACCTTTGTACAGAAATGGAAACAGCAGGTCTTTATTTAACTGCCCAGCGTTACGGTAAAAAAGCACTTAGTCTTCTTACAATATCCGATCACCTTTTTACTCATGAAGAACTTACATTAGAAGAAAGACAAAGTACTTTTGATGACATGATGAAGATTGCCTTAGAAACAGCCTGGCACAACGCCTGATGCCCAAAAAATAATTTTTATCGAGGAGGCGACATGACAGAGACAATTGTCGAACTGAGGAATATAACTAAAAAATTTCCCGGCATTGTGGCAAATGATGATATCTCTTTAGAAATCAGAAAAGGTGAAATTTTTGCTTTACTGGGTGAGAATGGAGCCGGAAAATCGACTTTGATGAGTATTCTTTTTGGTATGTATGAACCTGATGAGGGGGAGATATATATTCGAGGGGACAAGGTGAATCTTACCTCATCCAAAGATGCCACAGAACTTAATGTAGGTATGGTACACCAACATTTCAAGCTGGTTTCAAATTACACTATTACAGAAAATATTGTTCTCGGAGACGAGCCAATGAAACGCGCCGGACCTTTTGCCTGGGTTGATCTTAAAGGAGCTTCAAAAAAGATTCGAGAGCTTTCTTTGGAATATGGTCTGGAAGTAAATCCCGATGACAAAATTGAAGATATTCAGGTATCAACACAGCAACGTGTTGAAATTTTAAAAATGCTGTACCGGGATGCAGAAATACTCATATTTGATGAACCAACTTCAGTGTTGACACCTCAGGAAATTGAATATTTATTGGAGATAATGGAAGAATTACGGAAAAGCGGTAAAACCATTATTTTAATTACCCATAAATTAGAAGAAATTAAAAGGGTTGCCGACCGCTGTGCCATTTTGTTAAGAGGAAAACTGGTTGGAGTTTACGACGTAGCAGCTACCAGCACCCAGCAAATGGCCAATCTCATGGTGGGTAAGGAAATTGATTTTGAAATAGAAAAAGAAATGCATAAATTTGGGGATGTGGTGTTGGAGCTGGAAGAGCTTACGGTACACGATGAACGCGACGTCAAGTTGGTCAACAATGTTTCTCTGCAAATAAGAGAAGGAGAAATACTTGCTATCGCCGGTGTTTCCGGTAACGGACAAACGGAATTGGCGGATTCCATTGCTGGCTTGATGCATATTACCCAAGGCTCTATCCGTTTGCGGGGGCAGGAAATATCTACCCTTTCAATCAAGGAGCGCATTGAAAAAGGTATTTCTTATATTCCCGAAGACCGTCAAAGAGAGGGCTTAATCATGGATCTGAGCTTGTCCAGCAATTTGGCGATCAAGACCTTCGACAAAGAACCTTTCGCTAAAAACGGCATTTTACAGGAGAAAGCTTTCGCTCACAATGCTGAATATTTAATTAAAGAATACGATATCCGCAGTGGCCAGGGAGCCAGGACGCTGACGAGGTCTATGAGTGGTGGTAATCAGCAAAAAGCTATCGTGGCCCGGGAAATTGAACTGGGATCAGATTTACTGATCTTTGTTCAGCCAACCAGAGGTCTTGATGTTGGTGCTATTAACAATATCCATAAACAGATACTGGAAGAGCGTGATAAAGGAAAAGCAATCCTTCTCGTATCACTGGAACTGGATGAAGTTATGGCTTTAGCAGATACAATCTCTGTTATTTTCCGAGGTGAAATCTTGAAAACTGACCAGGCGTCGAAACTTTCCAAAGAAAAAGTCGGAGAGTACATGATGGGGGTGACACAATGAGTACAATAAAATCCAGATTCAGATCATTACTCTCCAGCATGCTGGTACCACTCTTATCTATTGTCCTAACTCTTTTAGTAGCGTCAGTATTAGTACTTTTGCTGGGAAAAAATCCTCTTGAAGTTTTTATGGGATTTCTGAGAGGTTCAGGTCTCGCCATTAAACCTCGCTATGGCGGGGGTCAAGGTTTGCTGACCGACCTTTTTTCCTATCTTGCAGTGCTCACGCCTATGATCTTTGGTTCACTTGGCGTTATGACGGGCTTGCGGGCAGGTTTATTTAATATTGGTGTTGCCGGTCAAATGCTTTTTCCCGCTTTTATGGCGACAGTGCTGGTCGGATATTCTGATTTACCCAGCGCAATAGCCTGGCCTCTGGTGATTTTAATTGGTATAGTGCTCGGCTCAGCCATGGGCGCCTTTATTGGTTTTTTGAAGCATCGCTTTAATATCCATGAGGTTGTAACTTCTATCATGCTGAATTATATAATTAGTTATATCACTGGATTTTTTATCAATACATACTATGCAGACCCCATGACAAGAAATTCCCGTCCCATTAATGAAGCCAGTCGTCTGATTATTTCTACCTCGACAGGTGAAGGTGCGGATCTTGTAAGATTTCATATTCCCGTGGGATTAATTCTGGCCGTTGTCGTTGTTTTCCTGATGCGCTTTATTCTGGACCGCACCACAATAGGTTTCCGCGTTAATGCAGTAGGGCTGAATAAATATAGTGCGCGTTATGCCGGAATCAATGTTGGAAGAACTGTAGTGCTTGCAATGGCACTTTCCGGTGCGTTAGCCGGACTTGCAGGTGTTACTTATTATCTGGGCTTTACCAATAATATAGTTCCGAAACAGTTAGCGGGCCTGGGTTATGACTCTATTGCCGTCGCAGTGCTGGGAAACATAACTCCTGTAGGAAGCTTTTTTGCATCAATACTGGTTACTATTTTCCAAAAAGGAAGTATCTACATGGGTTCTAACGTCGGTGTGCCTCAGGAAATAGCTTCTGTAATCACCGGTATTTTACTTATGTTTGCTGCCAGCGGCGATTACATCAACATGAAAATTCAAAATACCAGGAGAAGATGGCAGGCGCGTAAAGGCCAGAATCCTGATTTAGAAGTTATGGAGGAATAGCCATGAATATTGCAAAAATAATGACAGATGGATTATCGTTTGCGTTACCCTTATTTATAATGGCTATCGGCGGCATTTATTCAGAACGATCAGGC
>CAZVVR010000117.1:0-4797 GCA_964630605.1 uncultured Mageeibacillus sp.
TAATAGGTTAACCGTTCCATAGACTGAGTCTGCTCAATTTGAATTAATACTAAAAGTTTGTAAAAAAGCTAATCTACTAAGGATATATTTTTTCCTATTTTCTTTAGAAGCAATTCCTGCAAAAATTTCTTTTACTCGAGGAATTTTCTCGTTAAAATCAATTAAGCCCATTTCAGCCATACAAATTCTCATCCCTTTAATCCATCTTTCAGAACTTGGGTTCAAGATATATTCCTTAGCTGTCTTTTTTCCCAACTCCCATAGATTGTATTTTTTCATCACAGAATAAAGATCCTGATATAGAAATTTACTTCCTTCCTTTGCTTGCAGATCAAGTTTTGAATCAGCTTCTCCTACAAAAGTAGATTTACTCAAAAACCAATCCTTTATTTCACTTTTTAATTTCTTGAGGCCTTCTTGAGTATCCAAGTAATCTTTTTCTGAAGCTTCTATGACAAGTCTCTCTGCATATTTATGGCATTTATCTTCTATAGATTTAACTTTACCTTCTTCAAGTTTTTTTGATTTTTTATTAAACTGAAACCCCTTCGGCTGGAATTTCCCAAAACTCACCTTTATCTTCAAAGTCTCTAATTCTCCAAACAAACATTGCGCTTTCAGAATCATAAATTTCCAAAATTCCAGGTGTTCTTCTTCCATCTAGTACCCTGCCTTCATTTCCCGGAACCAAATGATATAAAGTCCCTTGCTCAAAAAGCTCATCGGGTAAGATATTTTCATGTTTTTGATGTAAACTCAATATACTAATTCCTTTACAACAGCACGAAGTTCTTCATAAAAATCGCTAGCTGCTTGCCAACTGACGAATAACGGATGGCGATCTGGATCGGCTTCTAGATCAGAAATCATTTCCCGAATCGATGATACATCTATTCCGTTTGGAATGGATATGCCTTCATCGTCAAGATACTGAAGCAGTGCCTCGTCTCCTAGTTCAGATAAGATCACCTTTTCATTGTTTTTTGAGCAGGAAGCAAGCTACATAATTCCACTTAAGAAAATAGTTAAAAGAAGAAGCAAGAAAACATTGCGTTTCATGACTATCACTCCCTTCATTGGTAATATAAGTGCATAAGCCTAGCGAACATAAGTCTGTCTCTGGGATTGTTGTTTTGTGTAAAAGCTGCGCTCAGCAAGCAGCTCACACCGGAGCCCTATCAAAGATGTTGTAAAGCCATGCTTATCTGCTCCAAGAATTAGTTTCTATATGAAAATTATATCTTAAGGAGAACTTAATTTCTAGCATTTATCGAGATCGTAGTCATAACAATTCATGCACACCAATTCGCTAATTTGAGAGTCTCGACCATAGAAGCAAGTTCGTGCCATTACACTTCGCCGTGCTAGGTGATGCTTGTCTTCGTGCTAAAGGCTTCCGCAAATGTGTTTAAGGATATGGCATAACACAAGTTAGTTATTTAGCCTAATTTTGATTTTTTCTCTCTTAGTTAAGGAAAATTGTTTCAATTATTATTGCTGATAAACCTAAGCAGGATATCTCTAAGCTTTGTATCCATCAAGCAAAAGAATAACTTCCCTTCTTATTCAACAAAAAAAACGGCAGTGATTGTATCATTACTGTCGTCTTGAGGCTGCGAAAGCTGTCCCGAATACGGTTTACTTGAGCAGTCGCTATCCTGGGTTCTTTTAACTCGAAAGCGATGTCTTCAACGTCTGCTTTAAGTTTCGGGTCAATGCGTGCGTACACAGCAGCAGTATTTGCCATAAAAATCAACTCCTTGCATTTATGTTCGCAGTATAATCTGGACGATTAATAGTCCAGTAAATAGCATGCATCCGCAAATAAGAGGGGCAGTCAACCTCTCTGAGCAAAATTTTGTGAACAACGGCGAAGCTTACGACTGGTCTAGCACACAGGTGAACCTGCCTTCTTGATTATGCGACCGTGCCTAGTGACGGCGAGAAGGCGTTAATATTTCATTTGAGGAGCAGTGCGGAAATACGAATTGTGTCCTCTTGACAAAGAAATTTTAGCTTTATCGCTATTTGTCACCTAACAAAAGATATTTGAAACTACAGGTCATGTACAAGCATGACTTAGCATAAGCTTATTGAGTGATCGGCTTTCCTATCTTCATCTGCCTACGCCATTTCGGGGCAGCCCCATCATCTGACCAATACTCATCCATTTCAAGAATTAAATCATCTTTAATACGGATGAAGCTCACGACATGAAAAGAGGAGTTTTCATCTAAAGAATAAACACGACAGGCTAAAATAATGGTATCGCCAGCTTGCTCTATCCTTTCAATTTCACCAGCCCAATTGCCAGGGTACTCACAGTTTGCTCTTACATACTCCTCGACGGAAAACAGCTCATTGGTACAGTGCCATCTGATACACGCATCGGCGTGAAAGAAATTTCGTAACTCATCCTGTTTCTGTAACAATACTGCATCTAAAAACGCATTCACATTCATGAAGTTTTCCACCTCCAAAATCGCTATTTGACGACTCAATTATTTTCGGTATTGCATACAAAAGTGTTCTTGGGAAATCCATGAATTAATTTGCTGAAATCCGCAAGAAACAATACTGTTCCCAATTGAACGAATACTTTGACCATCTCTTTTTACTACGCTGTATGTAGTCTGAATTGCTGTTTCATAATGAATAGACAAGCTCGTTGCAAACGGCTCTGGATATGCAGAAGATATCTCTACATCCCATATCCACAGCTTCCCGTTCTGCTTCAGCACGCGATAAGCTTCAGAAATGGCTTTTTCTTGCACGTTTGCATTCATATACATGAGCGAATAAAAGAAGGTAACATGATCAAAAGTGTCAGATTCAAATTTCAAGTCTGTAGCGTCCATTAATATTTTCGTGCAACAATCAGGTGCTTCGTCAAGCTCATCTTGTCGATTATCGATAGCAATGACCTGATTAGTATATAGCCTAGCTATGATCCCCTCACCACCGCCACCGATATCGAGAATTTTTCCTTCTAACTCTTTTATTAACTCTATTTTCATGAACTGCCTCGTTACCTTAGTTTGTAAAATGAAGACCTAATTGCACCCTCTTTTACCAAAATGCACCCATGCTCTTATGATTTGCATCCTTGCTCAAGATTTGCACCCTTGCTCAAGATTTGCACCCGTAAATTTATTTTTGCACCCTTCACCAAATTAAATCAAACAAAGCACTCAAAACAAAAGTATTTCGTACCGCTAGTATACGAAAAATCAGCACAAGTAGGAAAGTTCAAAGTTCCCAGCTCCAAGCTGCCACTTTGCACCGTTTCGTCATTTTCTCTGTTAGTGCAGAAGCCTTACATATCAGGCATTTCTAGACAAAAATAAACTCCGCCACGCTTGTATCAGTAACGGAGTCCTTTTTTGTAATCGTACGACAAAACAGATACAATCTACTCGAAAGATGCAGTAGCAGTAGGGTGCAGAAGGGTGCATTTGCGCCCTATAGGTATTTCGTGTGGTTTGTGTGGCATTTCATACCGCTTGTTAAGTGCGCGTTTAACTTGTCCATAATATGAAAGTATTTTTGGCAGATGTCTTTTTTTGTTTTATCCCTACTCAGCGCCCCAGTAAGGCAAAGGTCTACCATCTTCCGTTAAAACTACATTACCGTCCTTGACGGAAATATCAAAATAATGTATTGGGACGCCCTGGGACTCTGCGCAAACCTGCACATTTCCATTGTCCTCAACAAAAGACAGTTCATACCACTCATCCGGGTGAAAAATATTGAAATACTTGCCTTCTCCATTAGCACTTGCCGAAAACGTGAAAGTAAACAAGCCGGATGTAGGTCCAAAACCCATTGAACAGTGTTCGATGACGCCGTCACCGTCAATATCGGCATCAATACTTCCATAGGCGTCGAAAGTGGCCTGAGTAAAGGTTTGTTCGGAAAAAACAGAACCATCTTTGAATGCGTCCCAAGTGCTTCCGTTTGAGTTTCTCTCGTCATAAATAAGGTCATCTCCACTCACCTTGAAAGTGTAGGTATTAAGTCCGTCATCGGTTTTTAAGACAAGGACATCACCATTTTCCCGATATTCATAATTGCCGAAACCAATATAACTCGAATAGGGAGGCCAATTGATCCTAAAAATTTGTTTTTTCGTGTTTAGATGTATGGATACCGTATAGAATGGCGAAAACGGCAAAAACTTATCATCCGCCTCCATGCGATAATAATAGTGTTCGTCATATTCGCCATCTTCAATATGCTCTGCTTCAGGATACGGGTCTAGTGATGGTTCTGTTGTTTCCCGGGGTGGATTTGTTAAAAGACATGCGGATACAGCTGCACAGCAAACAATAGCTGCTATAACAACCCAAAGTCTAGGCTTTTTGTAATTTAGCACAGCTTTAACTCTTCCTTTTACACCGTCTTCACTGAAAGCCAGCGGATAAGCTGTCGCTATACGGCAGGGCAAACTGCAGTTTATCAGCGCATTTGAGTAGGGCTTTTTAATTTCGAGACCCTTCTCTTTAAGAACCTTTTCATCACAGGCAAATTCAATATCTCGGCAAAGCAATATGTAGGCTAGCCATACAAGCGGATTGAACCAGTAAAGGGAAAGCAAAACAAACCCAAGCGGTTTCCACCAATGGTCACGTCGTTTAAGATGAGCCTTTTCGTGAGCAATAATGTATTCGATATCAGACTCATTAATCGTGGAGGGAAGGAAGATTCGCGGGCGGAAAACACCGAGAATAAAAGGTGTGGAGATGCAGTCACAAATCCATATATTATCTTTAAGTTCTATAGCTTCCCGAACTTTTA
>CAZVVR010000118.1:0-4766 GCA_964630605.1 uncultured Mageeibacillus sp.
TGACGTTGAATCTTACACGGGTCTGAATGTGGATGCCGTGAATGTGCATGTTGCAGACATTATTTGCGAAGATAATGAATTAATCGAATGACTGGAGGGCCATATGAATAGCTGGGTTCGATTTTTACTTATTCTATTCTCTTTATTATTAGCGGTTGTTTTTCTTTTGAGCTTTATGATGATTGTTAGTAATGTTGCTCTGACAACTGTTTTGACAATGGCTCTGGATATTGCACAAAAACAGCCAATGCGGACCATATTTATGGTTTTCTCTTTATTCGGATTGTTATTATCCATCGTGACTATTGTGGTTACAGTTTTATCAGGCCGACTGCGTAAAGCCAGAATCCAGACAAATCCAATTGGATCAATAGATATCGGCGTAGACGCTATAGAGAGCATCGCACTAAATGCGGCCAAAGCATCACAATCCGGGGTTAAATCTGCCAAGGCTCATATAGCACCATTCAAGGGCGATTCTATTTCTGTCAGTTTGATTGTCATGGCCTATTCTGATGTGGAAATTCCGGCTATGATGGCTCGTGTACAGGAAAGAGTTAAAAAAGATATTGAACGTTATACAGGAATAGAAGTTGGTGATGTAAACGTACGTGTTAACCGAGTTGAAGCCATTGCGGCCAGAGTTGAACGTTAGCAGGAGCACATTATGCCGTCACCCAATATATTTCAGCATATAAAACAAAGCTTACAGCGTGGCAGCCCGGGAGTTATAGGTGCTATCGTTGGCTTTGTTCTTGCATTAATATGGGTACGGTTTGGATTTTTTCGTTTATTATTTATATTAGTATTGACGGCTTTAGGTTATTATCTCGGTATACGCTATTTTAGTGATCGGGAAACTGTCAGACGCTGGTTGGATAAAATTTTTCCACCAGGAAAATTTCGTTAAAAAAGGAGTTTAGGTGGCTAGACATACAGCAAGGGAAAGAGCTCTGCAATTTCTCTTTGAATGCGAGATGCATTGTGAAAATATCGCAGATCAAAAAGCGCAATTTTTGCTTTTACAGGAAAAACTTTCCGATGAAAATATGAAATTTTTCGATGAATTGGTGTATGGAGTGATTGCTAATAAAGAAGAGCTTGACTCCATGTACGCTCCCTATTTGCGAAAATGGACACCTGACCGCCTGCCTATTGTTGACAGATGTATTTTTCGACTGGCGCTTTACGAAATTATCCACGGTACAGTCCCGGCTTCTGTCGCTATATCTGAAGCGATTCAACTAGCCAACACTTATGCTGAGGAAGAAGCTTACATATACGTAAACGGTGTTCTGGGTGCTCTTGTACGCGATAAGGAACTTGATTAATGAAGGAAAGTTTTGTTAATGCTACAGCCGCTGCAGCTGATGTAATGACAGTAGGGGAATTTAACCGCCGAATTAATCGTTTGTTTGAACAAGACCCTGAAATGCAAAGAGTGCGTGTTCAAGGTGAAATTTCCGGCTTTAAGCAATATCCCTCCGGTCATTCCTACTTTACTCTCAAAGACGACGAAGCAGCCGTTTCTTGTGTGCTTTTTCGGGGATCGTCCGGTCGTGTGAATTTCGCACCACAATCCGGAATGAAAATAATAGCTATTGGCAAACCCAATGTTTATGACAAAAACGGACGCTTTCAACTTATTGTCCATGGTATGGAACAGGCCGGTTTAGGAGATTTATATTTAGCTTTTCAACAATTAAAAAAGAAGTTAGCAGATGAGGGCTTATTTTCCGATAAACGAAAATTAAATATTCCATATATACCCCAAAAAATAGTAGCTATAACTTCTGAAGCAGGCGCTGTTATTAGAGATATAATCCATGTTTTGCAAAGAAGATATCCCGGTTTTTCTCTTTTGTTAATTCCGGTGCCGGTGCAAGGCAAAGGGGCTGAAGTTGAAATAGCAGCCGCAATCAAACGAGCAAACTCTGAAAAATTGGGCGACGTTATTATTGTTGGTCGGGGTGGCGGGTCTTTGGAGGATTTACAGCCATTTAATGAAGAAATCGTAGCCAGAGCAATTTCGGAATCTTTAATCCCGGTTATATCTGCTGTCGGACACGAGACAGACTACACCATAGCCGATTTTGTATCTGACCTCAGAGCCCCCACACCCTCAGCAGCAGCCGAATTAGCGGTACCACACAAAAGTCGGCTACTGGAGCGGCAAGAACAACTTTCATCCGCTTTGGAATTATCTGTTATCCGCAGATTGGAAAAAGAAAAGGATAAGCTGAAGCAGCTTCGTGAAAGACCAGTTTTGATGCGAGCTGATGAATTCGTTGCTCCCCAGTATCAGAGATTATTCGTTTTAAGACAACAGTTGCTGACTGCGATGCAAAAACTCCCGCGGGATGCTAAAAATGTGCTTTATCCGCTACAGCACCGATTGGTCAGACCCCTTGAGCAGAAGCAGGTCAGGGAAAATAAAAAAGTAGATCTCCTTAGGCACAAACTTGAAAGTATCTTTAACACTAATATTGCGGCCCAACGTGCTTTACTGGAACGATTAATTGCGAGTCTGGATGCTTTGTCGCCTTTGGCAATTCTCGCCCGGGGTTATAATCTCACATATTCTGAAAATATGAAGCTAATCAGTTCGGTAAACGAGGTTAAAAGCGGCGATAAAATTTCTGTCCGTTTACAGGATGGCAGCTTGCTGTGTGATGTACGGGAAATATTGCTGCTGAAAGATAAATAGCTTAAACATCTTATACAAATACTGCATAAAGTGCATAAGGAGTATATAATGCAAGAAGAACAATTTAATTTTAATGACTGGATGAAAGATATGGCCGATACAAATGACACCGATACTGGTTTTTCCGCAACGAATAAGGACGAGAAATCTTACGAGGAAAAAATTGCTCGTTTAGAACAAATAGTATCCATTTTGGAAAAAGGGGAAGTTTCTTTAGAAAAATCTATGGAACTATTCCAGGAAGGTGTTGCTTTGTCTAATCTTTGTGCCAAGCAATTAGCTCATGTAGAAAGCACTATTGAGAAACTGATGGCGTCAGGTGAACAGATCGATTTCTCTGCAACCAAAGACGGCGAAGCTCAGTAAACTTTTGGAACTAAAATGAAGAAAATCTTTAACCTAAAACAATTTGAAAATGAAATGAAGCTGCGTTTTGAAAAAACCCAGCGCGACATGTCAGATCCTGTAGTTGAAGCAGCCCTGTACGCGCTTTTCTCCGGTGGAAAACGATTGCGCCCTGCTTTGATGCAAATGTCCTACCAGCTGTTTACAGATGCTCCGGTGAAAAAATGTCGGCCTTTTCAATTTGCTATAGAAATGATCCATAGTTATTCTCTGATTCATGATGATTTGCCGGCGATGGATGATGATACCATGCGCCGCGGAAAACCCTGTTGCCATATTGTACACGGCGAAGCCAGTGCAATTTTAGCAGGCGATTTGCTCCTTAACTCCGCCTATGAAATCATGACAGAAGCATGTCTGGCAGATACAAACCGGCAATTTCTGTCTGCTATGGACACGATTGCTACCGCGGCTGGAGGCCGCGGAATGATTTTGGGGCAATCTCGCGATATTGCTTTCGAAAAAAGAGCTTTTGTTTCATCAGACGAGATTGAAGAGATGCAAAATCTGAAAACTTCTGCTTTATTCAGTGCTGCCGTGCTTACGGGGGGGATTTTAGGCGGAGGTAGTTCAGAGAATCTGGAACTGCTCGCTGAATTCAGCTGCAAATTAGGTTTAGCTTTTCAGATATGTGACGATTTACTGGACACTTTGTCCAGCGAAGCTGAATTGGGAAAAACTATCGGTAAAGACGAACGAGACAACAAAAAGACATATGTAACCGCTTTAGGAATCGAAAAAGCGTCGGAACGGTTGTCTGAACTCAGTTATGGCGCCAAAATTATTCTTTTGAAGCTGGAAGAGGCAGCCGGGGTCGACACTTCTGATCTGAGACGGCTGACAGATGATCTTGAAACAAGGCGGATGTAATGCATTCAAAATATCATTTATTGGATTCTTTAAATTTGCCTCAGGATGTGGCAAATCTAAGTTACAAAGAAAAAGACATATTGGCTGAAGAACTGCGTTCTTTAATCATCAAAGTAACATCCGAAAAAGGTGGGCATCTTGCTTCTAATCTTGGCATCATTGAACTTACTATAGCTTTGCTTTCACTGATAAATCACAAAAATGATAAAGTAATATTTGATGTCGGGCATCAGTCATACGCCTGGAAAATACTCAGTGATCGTTATACTCAATTTAGTACACTTCGCCAAAAAGGCGGACTTTCAGGATTTCCTAAACTTGATGAAAGTCCCTATGATGCTTTTGGAACCGGACACAGCAGCACATCAATATCTGCAGCCGTTGGTTATTCCAGAGCTATGAGAGTCCAGGGAAAAGAAGGAAAAGTTATTGCTCTGATCGGAGATGGAGCTCTTTCGGGCGGTATGGCTTACGAAGCCTTGAATGATGCTGTTCAATCAAATGAGCCTATCCTTGTCATTTTAAATGATAATCAAATGTCAATTGATGAATGCGTAGGAGGAATGGCCCGCCATCTGGAAAAACTGCGTGTTAAACCGTCTTACCTTAACTTCAAAACCCGCTGGGAAGAAAGGCTGCAAAAATTACCTTTAGTGGGAACCCCTTTGCTAAAATTATTATCTAAAATGAAATATAAAACCCGTTCCTGGCGCAGAGAAAAAAGTGTTCTCTTTGAGCAGATTGGTTTTCGATATTACGGACCTATTGATGGTCACGATATCGA
>CAZVVR010000119.1:0-4584 GCA_964630605.1 uncultured Mageeibacillus sp.
GACGTCTTTACCGGACCTCTCAAAAACAACGAAGGTGAGATTGTCGTTCCTGAAGGTGAAACATTTATTGAGCCAAAATCTTCTCCTTCCTGGGAACATATCCTTGAAGGGATTAAAATCACTGAATAATTAATTAATAGTTCAGAAATATTCCGAAAAGCGTGTCTGAAAACGGCACGCTTTTTGTTAAAAACAGCTAAAAATAATGCACTTTTCTGTATAAAGTTATTTATTTATCATTAATTATGTTATGATAACTTAAATTTGAATATTGCATTTAGGACGAAGATTAAACCGTAACAGACGTATGTAAGGAGGAAGAAAATTGACAAATCAAGACAAAGCTGTAGAGCACGTTGTCGAAATGCATCACATCTCCAAATCTTTCGGCAAGGTGCACGCACTAAAAGATGTGCATCTGGCCTTGCGTAAAGGGGAGATACTTTCTCTCCTGGGAGAAAATGGCAGCGGCAAAACAACCCTCATGAATACATTGGCAGGTATTTATTTTCCCGATGAAGGAACAATCACAATTAATGGTAATACTGTGGCTATTTGCAACCCAAATGATGCCTTTAGACTTAACATCGGAATGGTACACCAGCATTTCAAGTTGATTGATGTCTTCACTGCGGCAGAAAATATTGTGTTGGGCCTGGATGGCAGCATGACGATTAATCGCAGCAAACTTTCTTCAAGTGTAAAAGAAATTATCAATCGCTATGGCTTTGAACTTGATCCTGACAAAAAAGTATACGATATGTCAGTATCAGAAAAACAGACTGTAGAGATTATTAAAGCCCTGTTCCGCGGAGCTGAAATTTTGATTTTGGATGAACCTTCAGCTGTACTTACCCCGCAGGAAACGGAAATGCTGTTCGAAATCATGAGAACCATGCGAGACGATGGAAAATCCATCATTCTTATCACCCACAAACTGCAGGAAGTACTGGATGTTTCTGACCGCGTTACTGTTTTACGCCGCGGCGAGTATATAGATACTTTGGAAACGAAAAAAGCAACTGTGCAATCTCTTACCGATATGATGGTAGGCCGCTCTGTTACCCTCGATATCGACAGACCGCATTTTCCTTCCGAAGATAAAAAAGAAATACTCAAGGTAAAAAATTTAAGCGCTCTTACAGCGGACGGACATCGCAAGTCTTTGGATAACGTTAGTTTCACAGCTTATTCCGGTGAAATTTTAGGCATAGCAGGTATTTCGGGAAGCGGACAACGTGAACTGTGTGAAGCCATTGCAGGACTATATCCGGTAGAAAGTGGCTCCATTATGTATGAATGCGTAGCCACAGGTGAACCTATAAAAGTAGAGCTGGTTGGCAAAAAACCGAATGAAATTACTAGTTGTGGTGTTTCCATGGCTTTTGTTCCGGAAGATCGTTTCGGAATGGGTCTGGCTCCGTCTTTAGATATGGTCGACAACGTAATGTTGAAAAGCTATAAAAATACCAAAGGTCTTTTGGTAGACCGGGATACTCCCAAAACAGTTTCAGAACAAATGGTAAAAGATCTTTCAATTGTGACACCTAATGTTCACACTGCCGTCAGACGTCTTTCCGGCGGTAATGTGCAAAAGGTTCTGGTCGGCCGCGAAATTCATTCTCAGCCTCAACTGCTAATTACCGCCTACCCGGTAAGAGGTCTTGATATTAATTCATCGCACACAATTTATGATCTTTTAAATGAACAAAAAATGAGAGGTGTTGCAGTGATTTACATTGGTGAAGATCTTGATGTATTGATGCAAATCTCTGACCGTCTCTTAGTTATGAATAATGGAGAGATCACAGGAATTGTGGACCCGCGTGAAACCGACAAAAACACGGTTGGTCTGATGATGTTGGGTACGATGAAGGGAGAACTTTCAGCATGAAAGATTTAAGGAAAAACTTTAATTCACCCGATCAGACCGGATCCGGCAACCTGGCCGCAGAAGCGGATGCAGCTGCTTGTGATATAGATTTGAAAGAACCTTTTTTACGAATTTCTAAACGGGAAAGTTCTTCCCTCGGTTACAAAATATTTGTTATTGCAGCATGCTTATTCCTTGCTTTATTAACCGGTGCTTTATTGTTCCTTGCCATAGGAAAGAGCCCGCTTGAAGCTTATAAGACAATTTTAACGGGTTCATTTGGCACTTTAACCACCCTTAAACAAACTATCGTTATCTGGATCCCCCTTCTTGTCACGGGATTGGCAGTTGGCCTTGCTTTCAAAATGAAATTTTGGAACATCGGTGGTGAAGGCCAGATTCTCATGGGCGGAATAGCAGCAACCTCTATGGTTATTTATACGGGGATGTCGGGAACTCCTTTGCTAATTCTGATGGCAGCAGCCGCAATAGTTGGCGGAGGAATATTCGCTGCCATCCCGGGCTTTTTCAAAGCAAAGTGGGGAACCAATGAGACCTTGTTCACCCTGATGCTTAACTATATTGCCATTAACTTTTTGACATTTTTGCAACATCAGAACACCTGGAAACCTGAAGGATCAAATTTCCCTATTGTTAAAGATATTAGTAACAGGGCAGCTTTACCGGCCGTGTTTGGTATTCACATGGGCTGGATTTTTGCCTTGCTGTTAGCTGTTATGGTTTATTTGTACCTGAATAAAACCAAGCAGGGATATGAAATTTCCGTAGTCGGTGATTCTATAGACACTGCTCGCTACGCTGGTATGAATACCAATAAAATTCAAGTCCGGACTATTGCTTTGTCCGGAGCCCTGTGCGGCTTTGTTGGCTATATGCAAGTTGCCGGCGCCGATGGCACTTTGACCCAAAGCACCTCAGGCGGAGTAGGATTTACAGCTATTACTGTCGCCTGGCTGGCCAAACTGAATCCTTTTGCCATGATTATTGTTGCAATGTTTATTGCAATACTGCAAAGAGGTTCCCTGGCCATCCAATCACAAATGCGCATACCGGCATCAGCTGCTGATCTGCTCACCGGACTGATCCTTTTCTTCATGCTGGCAACAGATTTCTTTATTGAATACAAGCTGATATTTCGTGGACGCACGACAACAGAAGAGGAGGCATAAGCATGACAACTCTAATTAATCTGTTAAACGCAGCAGTTCGTTCCGGAACACCACTTTTATTAGCTACCAGCGGTGAAATACTTACGGAAAAATCAGGCAATCTCAACCTGGGTGTTGAAGGCATTATGTATATGGGTGCTATAGGAGGTCTGGGGGCAGCCTGGTACTTTGAACAAGCATTTGGCGGCGGCGTACTTGCAGCTATCGCCTGTTTTATAATAGCCTTTCTCATGGGTTTGCTGGGCTCTCTGATCTATTCAATTCTGACAATAACCTTGCGTGCCAATCAAAATGTCACCGGCCTTACTCTTACCATTTTCGGTACAGGATTTGCAAAATATTTTGGCGAGCATTTAGGAAACCAGGCCGGGGGCTATGTTGCAGTTTCAAAACAAACAACCGGTATTTTCACTTATGCGCCGTTTGCTGCTTTAAAAGATATTCCGGTTGCAGGTCCGCTCTTGTTTAGCTACAACTGGATGGTATATCTGGCACTCATATTTGCTATCATTATGGGCTGGTTTCTAAACAGAACCCGAAAAGGACTCAATCTTCGTTCTGTAGGTGAAGATCCTGCTACCGCTGATACTGCAGGCTTAAGCGTTACACGCTACCGTTATGCGGCAACTCTTATTGGTGGCGGTTTAGGCGGTTTGGGCGGTATGTACATGGCTATGGTTGGCCAGAACGGTATCTGGGCCACTGACTGTGTAGCCGGATACGGCTGGCTTGCGATCGCTCTGGTTATTTTCGCCACCTGGAGTCCTCTGCGTGCAATATACTGTGCTGTTATTTTCGGTGGACTTGACGTGATGTACATGTACTATCCGATAAAAGGGCTGCCGACTCAGATTTATATCTCGCTCCCGTATATTGTAACTATTCTGGTTTTGATTTTCACCAGCATGAGACAAAGCAAAGAGCATAACATGCCTGCCGGAACCGGATTCAATTATTTCCGCGAAGATCGTTAATCGTGATACATTCTCACTAATACGCTAGAATATAAATAAGTTATCATCACGTCTCTGCACAAACAGCAGAGACGTGATCTGGCGCAGTAAAGGAGAACAATAAATGTATGATGTATTAATTATCGGTGGAGGCCCGGGCGGTTACATCGCAGCCGAACGAGCCGGCGGGGCAGGGCTGAAAGTTGCCTTGTTTGAAAAAAACTCATTGGGCGGTGTTTGCCTGAATGAAGGCTGTATTCCTTCTAAGGCTCTTTTAAACTCTTCCAAGCTTTACAGCCATGCCAAAGACAGCAAAGCTTTCGGCGTAACTTCTGAGAATGTAATTTTTGACCAGTCCAGGGTAGTAAAGCGTAAAAATCGTGTCGTTAAAAAACTGGTTGCAGGTGTCGGGATTCAAATGAAGAAAGCCGAGGTAGAGGTAATTTCTGCTGCAGCAGAAATCGAATCAACAGCTGAAAATAAGTTCACAGTATCCGCTGATGGCAAAACCTTTTCCGGCAAGAATTTGAATATTCAAGATAAAAAAATAGTTCCCCTTTCCATCTGT
>CAZVVR010000120.1:0-4575 GCA_964630605.1 uncultured Mageeibacillus sp.
GTCCCCAGGAATCTTCGAATCATTGGCATGATGAATACTGCTGACCGCAGTCTCGCAATGATTGATTACGCCCTTCGCAGACGGTTTAGTTTTTATGAAATGGAAGCGGGCTTCGATTCGGAAGGTTTTAAAGGCTATCAAGAAGAGCTAGATAATGAAACATTTAACACCTTGATTGATCGTGTTAAAGAACTAAATAAGGAAATATCATCAGATAATTCTCTTGGTAAAGGCTTTTGTATTGGCCATAGTTATTTTTGCGGGCAGACGGAGGCTGCGGAGAAGTGGATAATAGAAGTAGTGGAATATGAAATTCTTCCTATGCTGAGCGAATATTGGTTTGATGAACCAAGTAAACTTCAAAAATGGGAAAATATATTCCGTGGAGTCTACAATGATTAGGGATAAAAATATCCTTATTAAAAATATATACTATATGCTTAGCTATGCTTTCCAAGTATTGAAGCAGACAAACTATGACGAAATAGAAAAAGAAGAGTTTGATAACATTCAAAATCTCTTTGCTGCTATTTTGGCTACAGGCAGCGCGCAGCAATTAAAGCAAGGACTGTATCGGGAATATTTCACTGAGCACAGTAATTTACCTGTCAGTAGGGGGAAAATTGATATTCAGGGCACGCTAAAAAACAAGTTGCAAAGAAAGCAACTTCTGGCCTGTGAATATGATGAGTTGTCAGAAAATAATATTCTCAACCAGATACTAAAAACGACAGCAATTAGTTTAATCCAGCAAGGCTCGGTTAGTAGAGAACGTAGAAAAGCGTTAAAAAAGGTCATCCTCTATTTTGACGCGGTTGATACCATTAAGATATCCGGCATTCAGTGGAAAAATCTTTATTTCAGGCGGAATAATCAGAGTTATATAATGTTAATGAATCTCTGCTATTTTATTTTAGAAGGCTTACTATTTACTACAGAAAAAGGAGAGTATAAAATAGCTTCTTTTTTGAGTGATGATAAAATGTCAAGACTATTTGAGAGATTTGTTTTGGAGTTTTACCGCTATCATTACCCGGAACTAAAACCCATGGCCTCTCAAATAAAGTGGGATACTGATGATGGTGTAATCGATTTTCTTCCTACTATGGAAACAGACATAACCTTAATATATGAGGGGAAGACACTTATTATCGACACAAAGTATTATAGACAAACAATGCAATCCGGTCGCTATGATAGCTACTCGCAACACTCCGGTAATATGTATCAAATTTTTACTTATGTCAAGAATAGAGATGTCGGCAATACCGGCAATGTCGCTGGGATGCTGCTTTACGCGAAAACAGAAGAAGATATAACTCCAGATAACGACTACCTTATGGGTGGCAACAAAATTAGTGTTAAAACTCTGGATTTAAATATGGAATTTGAAGGCATAAAAGAGCAACTGAACAATATTGTCGATTCATATTTTGAGATTAGCGATGTATTAACATAATACTCTGAAGATCGATTCTGGGGTATTAAGATACTGACGTTGGTGAGATATAACTTTATAAGATAATATGAAGTTCCTCGCAATCAAAGTGGCGCAGGGTTACTCCTTGTACTGTGATTGTAAAAATAACAGCAAAAAATCACAGCAGATAATTGGAGATCACTCATGAAAAAGTATAGTTCACGCAGGACCGAATCAGAAGAGAGTGGAGTAAATTTTAATTGCAAAGTGGGGGAATAGCTACTTGCAAAACACACAATTTGATAGAACCTGGGCAGAGCTCCTGCTTATAATTTTTATTTTAAAAAATGGAGGTGAAATAGCATGAATTACGAAGAATACGAACAGAAATGCAATGAGATTAGAGAAAAAAATGAGATTTATCTTGAAGAGTTTAAGAAGGATCTTTTAAATACGGGATTAAAAGAGAAAACCATAAACAAACATTTTCGGAATATCGACTTCTATATAAACACATATCTATTGAGGGAAGAACCGCTAGAGATGATATCCGGTGCACATCCTTTTTATATAGATGATTTTCTTGGATATTTCTTTATTCGAAAGTGTATGTGGTCTGCTCCCAGCTCAATTAGAAACAATGTAGCAAGTATGAAAAAATTTTATAAAAGTATGTTGCAGCGGGGACATATTGGTGAAGCGGACTATAACAAATTGACAAAAACTGTAAGTCAAAATATGGCTACGTGGCTAAAAGATTGTGAATCTTATAATGATCCCAATTCTCCCAATCCTTTTGACTTCTTTTAATATGGGGATTTTAAAAAATATAATTAATCAGCTAAAACTTACACATTAAAGGCTAAGAATTGATTATATAAGGTCAAGTGAAGCTCTAATAAAACCTAATAAAGGCGGAGTAAAATATTTTTTTCTGAAATTATAGTATCGGATCCGAGGTTTTTCCGCACTCCAAAAGATGACTTTCATTTTCCATAAACAACTTTAAAACATATTGACGATCATCGATATCTATGATATTGTGATTTTGTAATATCGATAAGTTTCGATATTATCAATAAACATCGATTTGTTAAGGAGGGGTTTTATGGAATATTCATATACGGATTATGTTCCTGTAATCAAGGCCATGTCTGATGAAACACGTTTAAAGGTCATTGATATGCTTTCATGCGGAGAAATGTGTGCTTGTGAATTATTGGAAGAATTCAACATTTCCCAATCTACTCTCAGCTATCATATGAACCTTTTGTCTGCGAGCGGTCTCGTCAATGCAAGGCGTGATGGGTCAAAAATGATGTATACACTTAAAAAGAAAAATATTGATGAGCTTTTAACTTTCATTACACATATAACAAGCGACAAAGAAGATTGTATTTGTAAAAAATATCAGAGTAGAAAAGTCGTTAGTAAAAATGTCTAAGGGGGTTTTTTTCATGAGTAAGAAAAAAGGATTATTCGCCGGACTATTTGGAAAGAAAAAAGACAATGATTGCTGTGATGCGGAGCTTGCCGAAGATACAGATAAAACTTGCAATGATGGTTGCTGCAGCGAAAGCAATACAGAGAATACTGAGACTGCCGCTACTGTTGAATCAGGCGGCAAGACAATCATAAAAGTCGTGGGAAGCGGATGTCCCAAATGCAACAAGCTGACTGAAAATGTGACAAAAGCAGCTGATGAGCTTGGTCTTGATTATCAGATTATAAAAGTAACCGACCTGATGGAGATAGCAGAAACAGGGATTATGCAAACGCCGGGACTAATTATCAATGACAAAATTGTGGTTACCGGTAAAGTGCCGGGAGTGAATAAGCTCAAAGAAATGCTTGAGGAATAAAAGATAAGTTTTCTCGTACTCGAACTTTCAAGCCTCAGTGATGCTGGAAAGATTGAACAAATAATGCTTTGTAACCAGAAAGGTTTAATATTTAAAAGGAACAGATATGGAAAGAGTAGATAAAGCTCAAATTAAAAAACTTTTTATCATAGTTGTACTATTTTTACTTTTTTATTATATGCCCGCAGATTTAGGCCGGATATCCACCGGACTTAATGAAGCGGTGTTGATGGCGAGGGATTATGCCAGAGAGCATGTGCTTTTGTGTTTAGTTCCTGCATTCTTTATCGCCGGGGCTATTTCAGTTTTTGTAAAAAGTGATTCAGTTATGAAATATTTGGGGGCTTCGGCTGCGCTTATTATTGCTTATTCCGTGGGAGCAATTTCAGGAGCCGTGCTGGCAGTCTGTTCTTGTACCATATTGCCGATTTTTGTTGGCATCTATAAGCGAGGTGCGGGACTTGGTCCTGCTATCACATTTCTCTACGCGGGCCCGGCTATCAATGTCGTAGCCATTACCATGACAGCACGCATTTTAGGCTTTCAGCTAGGTTTGGCCAGAACCATAACAGCCATCGTTTTGAGCGTACTCATTGGTTTAGTCATGGCATTAATATTCCGCAAAGAAGAGCGGGTTCGGATGGATTCTTTCGTATCGGTAGAAAGCGATGAGGAAGCGGTTGATCTTTGGAGGATCGTAATAATTATCGGATCAATGATCGGCTTTTTAATTTTTGCGAACTTTGCTCATCCGGGAGTAGAAAGTGGAATCTTATATACAACCTATTCAATCAAGTGGTATCTGGCCATCTTCTTCCTGATTGCTACAATTCTGTCCTCACTATTATTGTTTAAAAAAGAATTAATTGCGGACTGGCTTAGTTCTACCTTGGAATATACGCTAATGGTAACACCGCTTTTATTTATCGGGGTGCTGGCAGCAGGATTCCTTTTAGGCAGGCCGGGGCATGAGGCCCTGATTCCTTCAGCCTGGATTGAAGGTCTCTTAGGTGGAAACTCCTTGTTAACAAACTTCTTTGCTTCTATTGCAGGTGCCTTTATGTACTTTGCAACACTGACCGAAGTTCCTATTATTCAAGGGTTGATGGGTGCCGGAATGGGCAAAGGCCCTGCGCTGGCTCTTTTGTTGGCAGGACCCGCACTCTCCTTACCGTCTATTCTTGTAATTGCAAGAACAATCAAATGGAAGAAAACATTGGCCTTTTTAGGCTTAGTAGTTTTACTTAGTACCTTAGCCGGTTATATTTTCGGATTAATTGTATGATGATATGA
>CAZVVR010000121.1:0-4570 GCA_964630605.1 uncultured Mageeibacillus sp.
AGTCACGGACTTGTTAGCTATTTGCTTTCGTCGCCTCCAAAAACGTTACGCCAACGTAATTAGTACTCATCCAGCTGGCCGATCAGGTTTACTCTTTTTTCATGCCTTCCACCTTCGAAGTCTGTAGCTAAAAATTCGTCAACTATCATCAGAGCCAGCTCGTCCCCCACGACTCGTCCACCCATTGCCAGGGCATTGGCTTTATTATGTCGCCTTGACATGCGTGCAGAATATGGTTCACTGCAGCAGCAGCAGCGAACTCCTTTTACCTTATTCGCAGCAATGGAAATGCCTACACCTGTACCGCAGCAAACAATGGCAAAATCACAGTTGCCGTTAGCCACTTCTTGCCCTGCTTTGTTGCCATACACCGGATAGTCGCTGCGTTTTCCGTCATGTACGCCAACGTCATTAATTTCATATCCTTTTGCATCCAAATGAGCTTTAATATGCATTTTGAGTTTATATCCAGCGTGATCGCTGGCCAATACGATTTTCATTTTATTTGCTCCTTAATATTTTTTTGCTATGCTTTCTAAAATGACTTTGTTATTGATGACAATACGGCGCTGTCCACTCAGTGTAATCAAACCTTCATCTTGAAATTCGGTAAGTTTACGACTTAAAGTTTCCTGACTCATGCCCAGCTGTGAGGCCAGATCACCTTTACTCATTGGCAGATCTATTATATCTTCTTTAGCTGACATATCCAGTAAAGCTGCAGCAATTCTCTCAGCAACTGAGCCGAGACTGATAGATTCTATCCTGCTTTCCGCTGTGTTTAAACGTCGCGAAAGTTCATCCATTACTTTAAAAGCAATTTGAGGATATTTTTCCATTAGTTTTTTTAATTTTGAGCCTTCCAGAACACAAAGAGTAGTCTTTTCCATCGCTTCCGCGAAGTCAGCCAGTGGCAAACTCGAAAATAGAGTTAACTCTCCAATGAATTCTCCCGGCCCTACAATTTGCAGAACCTGCTCTTTGCCATTAGCTGTCAGACGATATAGTTTAATTTTACCGGTGTTAACGACAAACAAAGCATGAGAAATTTCTCCGGCACTATACGCCAGTTCACCTTTATCCAAAATGCGCGAAGAGGTGATACCGGATATTTCCAGCATCTCCTCTTGGTTGAGTTCCTTAAAAATCGGAACCCGTTCTATACAAGTTTCATCTTCGTCTGAGCAACAGCATATCTGCCCGTCACAATAGCTATTGTGATGCATTACTTACCTACTTTCTCAGCCTCCGGTTTCCGCTTTGTGTTTTTCCGACCATAGTTCAAAAGTCGCATCGCATTGAGTATAACCAATAAAACGGAACCTTCGTGCACCAACATACCCAATGACATATTAACCGTTTGAATTAAGACTCCCGCTAAAAGAACCACAACAACAATGATTGCAAAAATTAAATTTTGCTTGACGTTATTTGATGTTGCCCGACTCAGCCCCATGGCATAAGAGAGCCGGCCAATGTCGTCACTCATCAATACTACATCTGCTGTTTCCATTGCCACGTCTGCGCCTGCTGCACCAATTGCTATACCCAGATCCGCAGAAGCCAAAGCCGGAGCATCGTTGATACCGTCTCCAACCATAGCAGCTTCTCCGTATTTTTCTGATAAATCCGCCAGGGCGCTGACCTTGTCTTCTGGAAGAAGTTCACTGTATTGTCCGTCTAAACCCAGTTCATTGGCGACAGCCTGAGCCGCGCGACGGTTATCACCGGTCAACATAACAATTTGCTCAAGGCCTTGAGCGTGCAGGTCGGTCACAAGTTTTTTAGCTTCTGGACGGATAGTATCTGCTATGGAAATAATACCATAAATTTTATCCTTTGAAGCCACGATTACAGCTGTTTGCCCTAGAGCTTCTTCTTCATTGAGATAGTCCTTGACCGCCGTATAATCGATACCGTGATCATCAAGTAATTTTCTGTTACCTATTAAATATTCTGTTTCCTGGTAGCTAAAAGCCAAGCCATGGCCAATCAACATACGTGCGTTTTCGGGCGTTTCTGTTATCTTCCCCACCTGCTCTTCAGCTTTTTTGATGATAGCTGCAGCTAAAGGATGTTCAGAGTAGGATTCGCCGATCGCCGCGATGCGCAGAAGCTCATCTTCTTCCATATCAAAGCTTTTCACTCTGCTGACACTAGGTTTGCCTTCGGTGAGAGTTCCGGTTTTATCAAAAGCAATCGCTTTGACCCGACCAAGCTTTTCCATAATTTCACCGCCTTTAACCAGCACCCCGTTTTTGGCACCGTTCCCGATGGCCGCGACGTAAGATATGGGAGTAGAAATAACCAGAGCACCGGGGCAGGAAACTACCAGCAGGGTCAAAGCCAGTCTGATATCTTGCGAAATCAGACCTACCACGATTGATAAAACAATAATAGCGGGGGTATACCAGGCGGCAAATTTTTCCAAAAATTTCTGAGAACCGGCTTTTTTATCCTGAGCCTCCTCAACCATATGCAGTATGCGAGCGAAAGTTGTATCCTCACCTACTTTTTCCGCTGTGACAATAATGTAACCTGAATCGACAATAGTCCCCGAAAACACTTCATCTTCGGGTTCACGCGAGATGGGCATAGATTCGCCGGTATTTGCAGCCTGATTAACATAGGGTGAGCCTTCGACAACCTTACCGTCCACAGCTATTTTTTCGCCCGGCCTGATGACTACCAGGTCGCCATAAATTACATCATCCGGTGAAATTTCTACTTCTTCACCATTACGCCTGACCCGGGCCGTATCCGGCGCCAGGTCCATCAGCGAACGAATGGAGTTCCGGGTTTTTTCCAGTGTTAGGGACTCTAGGAAATCTCCAAAAGTAAAAAGAAAGGTTACAGCTTGAGCTTCCCAGTATTCACCGATAATAAGTGCTCCAATCGCTGCGATTGAAACCAGTAAATCAATCCCGACAACTTTATATCTTAGGCTGACAATGGCAGATTTAAATATGTTATAACCTGCAATTATCGTACCCAGTACCATAATTACGATTGATACTATCGCGTAGCCTTCAATATCTCTGTAAACTACTTTATTCAGAATAATGGCAGCGATAACCAGTATTCCTGTAATCCAAACAATTTGTTTTTTATTTAGTTTGAACATTTTCTACCCCCTGATCAAGTTGATTCTATGGCTTTATTATCCAGCGTAAAGAAAAGCTTTGCCTTGACCCAGATCAAATCTTTTTATTTACAAAATATTACTAATATGTTTTTTCAAAAAATCAACCGCCTTTAGCCAAAGGTGGTTGATGGGAACAATCTATTTGGTTTTGTCGGGAACTATTTTTCAGCAACTACTCTGTAGCCCAGTTGCTCGATGGTAGCCTTTATATCTTCAGTAGATGTTATATCTTCATCGTAAGTGACTTTTACTCTGCCACTATTGTAAAGCACTTCAAACTCATCGATGCCCTTAGTTTTTTTCAAAGCTTTTTCAATCTTCATTACGCAAGTCGGGCAAGTCATTCCTTCAATTTGGTAAATTTTATTTGTCATATTTATTTCCTCCCAAAATTCTTCTTTACATTCACTATAACTTATAAATTTACGCTCATGCTTTGACCGCAGTCAAAATTACGAAATGTTACTAAAATAAAAAACGACAAGATGTCTCTTGCCGCTCTTTATATCGTGCTTGGTATTGGGAGCAGAAAGCGCCTTTTAAGACCAGGGATCAACAATCTGCGGTGTACGTATATCGGACAGCAGATAGTTTTCCCATAAAAACCACTGTCCGCTGCTGGGTTTAGCGCGCAGTTTGATTTCGCGCAGGCTGTCGGCACCGGAAGAGCGTAGCAGCAGCTTGGAGTAGCCTTCTTCCTGATAGCTGTAAGGTCCATCAAAAACACTGATCTGATAAGGTTGAGAGGGGGTGTAGCTGTTTCCCGGTGTTGCTCCCTGAAAAAAGGAAAACGGCTTATAACTTTTCCCGGCCAACCTGTCGTGCAGAAACTGGACATCATAATTCGACAAAGGCTGCGGCCCTTTTAAATAGTTGAGCATTTCAACCGTTTCCTCTGGATTATCTTTATAGCGGCAGAGCGCTAACACTGTCAGTGCGGCGGTCTCAAAGGGCGTTGACAGACTTGCTTGGGGTAGTGCTTTCAACTCTTCTAGATTTGAGGGTAAACTTGTGAATTGGAATGTTTCAGTCTTAGGCATTGGTGTATTGTCTCCTTGATTGATATAAAACGTTAATAAGTTGATTTACTTTATCATACAAATCCTGATCTTCTTCAAAATCAGCATATTTCTTTTGGATCGTCGCCGTATTTAGGAGATAAAGTGAATATTGATGCGGATAGTTACTCAAGTTTAACTATCACTACGGACTTTATTCCTAATCATTTTAATCTTACGTGTTCAGGAGTGTAATCACTTTTTATTTGCGGGGATGAATCCCAGTTCCTTTATCATGTCCTGCGCATCACCGCTCCTCAACCAATCAATGACACTTCTGGCACTATGATCTTGAGGTAAATCCTTTCGTATTACTAAATAATAACCATCAGCGAGTGGGTATGAGCCATCAGCTATACTCTTTTCA
>CAZVVR010000122.1:0-2468 GCA_964630605.1 uncultured Mageeibacillus sp.
GACAGTAGCCTCCGGAGCTGCGGATACGGGTTCAATTCCTGTCTGGGACACCATCAACAAGCTCGCATTAGCGGGCATTTGTTTTCTCACCGGCCGACCATTTCGGTTATTGCGTTACGGCCGGTCTTTATTATAAAAGCTAAACTTAAATGCAATTGGTAAATAATATCAGCAAATTTTTTTTAATCAAAAAATAAAAGCCAAAAGGAGGTTTGAGGATGAGACTTTTGGTCATCGGAGGAGTAGCTGCAGGCACTTCAGCAGCAGCCAAAGCACGCCGTAACAGCGAGGAAGCGGAAATTGTAATCTATGACAAAGGACCGGATATCTCTTATGCAGGCTGTGATACCCCATATTTTATCGGTGGTCTGATCAAAGATATTGACGAACTGACCCCGCGCGGTGTCGATTTTTTCAAAAAAAGATACAATATTGATGTAAAAATCAGGCACGAAGTCACAGCTATTGATCCGGAAGCACGCAGCCTGACCGTTGTGAATTTAGAAAACAATGAAACTTTCACTGACCACTACGACAAGCTGATTATCGCAACCGGAGCAAATTCTGTAATCCCACCCCTGCCAGGAGTAGATCAGGATCATGTTTTCTGCCTGAGAACCATCCGGGATGCGGTAAAGATAGACTCGTTTATCAAAAATAACAAAGTCCGCAGTGCCGCTATTGTTGGCAGTGGCAGTATCGGTATGGAAATGACGGAAAATCTATCCCGTCTGGGTTTGGAAATTCATTTAATTGAAATGGCCAGGCATATATACCCGGCTATGGATCCGGACATGTCAGTTCACATTGAAAGACATTTGGACAGCCACAATATCAAAAGCTATAAAAATACCCGGGTAATGAAAATTGAAAAAGACCATTTGCTGACGGCGGAAGACGAAAAGATTTTTGCTGATATGGTCATTTTGGCTACCGGCGTCAAACCCGAAGTTTCTCTGGCTAAAGCTGCCGGCATCAAATTAGGGGAAACCGGAGCCATCGCAGTCGATGAGCGCATGCAAACCAGTAATCCAGATATATATGCCTGCGGCGATTGTGTCGAACACTTTGATCTGATCAGACAAAAACCGGCTTATTATCCACTGGGTTCAACCGCCAATAAAACAGGACGTATCTGCGGAGACGCGATCACAGGAGGCAGTCTTACTTTTAGAGGAGTATTAGGAACCGGGATTTTCCCTGTTTTTGATCTTAGTGTCGCCAGAACCGGTTTAAATGAATACCAGGCGCGCGAAGAAGGCTATGATATTGAAATAGTGCACATAATCAGACCAGACAAAGCAGCCTCGGTAGGCGGCGAAAACATTATAATCAAGGCTGTGGCTGATCGTGAAACCGAAAAACTTCTGGGCGTACAGATTGTTGGCAAAAACGGTGTCGACAAGCGTATAGATGTTCTGGTAACAGCCATGACCTTGGGAGCAAAAGTCAGCGATTTATTCCATCTTGATCTGGCATATTCACCTTTCCATGCTACGGCTAAAGATCCCGTAGCTTATGTTGGTATGGTACTGGATAATGCTATCAGCAAAGATAAGCCTATCCTCACCACCGAAAAGTTGGAAAAGCTGATTAAAAGCAATGCCAAGATCACCATCATTGATGCCAGATTGCTGGACAATTACGCCAAAGGCCACGTTGAGCAGGCAGTGAATATTTCACATGAAGAAATTCGGGAGAGGCTGGATGAACTGGATAAAGATATTCCGGTCGTAGCTTACTGCAACCGCGGCACGACCGGCAATGCAGTACAAAACATACTGCAAAATTCCGGCTTTAAAACCGTATACACTTTATCGGGAGGTTACCAGGCTTATCTGTCTTTACATCCGGAACTGGAAGAATTGGAAGCCTCTGATTTCGAAGACAGCAGCGCAGCAGACTGTTAGCACTTTTTCAGTTTTTCAACAAAAATTAAGGCCCCCGGAATTCCGGAGGCCTTAATTTTTTCCGCTACAGGCAGAAAACAAATACTCGTAATATCTTAGTAGGTTTCGACAAACAATTCAAAGTACTCTTTTTTATGAGCGCAGGCCGGGCAGAGGTCGGGAGCTGACTTACCTTCGTGGATATAGCCGCAGTTATTACATTTCCACAACACAACTTCATCACGTGAGAAAACACGATCATTCTCGATATTAGACAGCAGTTTACGGAAACGAGCCTCGTGCGCTTCTTCCACTTCGGCTATTTCACGCCAAACATAAGCGATCTCGGGGAATCCTTCTTCATCTGCAATATCTGCAAAATCCGGATACATAGAGTGGGCTTCCATATGTTCGCCATTGATTGCACTCTTCAGATTCTCAACTGTGTTGGAGTAAGTTACCGGATAATCCCAGTTAACATTAACTGCCTCATCGGGCTCAAAGTCCTTGCGCAAAAATTTGTAAAAACGTTTGCCGTGCTCAACCTCGTTACGTGCGGTTTCTTCAAAGATATCGCGA
>CAZVVR010000122.1:2478-4533 GCA_964630605.1 uncultured Mageeibacillus sp.
CCTGCTTAGCTGCCAGATTATAACGAAATGTCGCCTGAGCTTCACCCGCCATTGAGATCATGAGATTGTTCGCTGTTCTGGTACCTTTTAATGACATAAATTTCCTCCTTAAAATTTCTTATATACTAAAGGTGTATATATAATAGGTTTGTAATCATTCTAACATCAATATAGCAAATGCTGGTGAGCTTAAGCAAACTGAAAAGCACAACAAAAAGCTTAAACAGCGAAAGGATATCAAATGAGGAATGCACTTGAATTAATGAAAGATCGTTACTCTGAAAGGCGCTTTGATCCCAACCAGACGGTAGAGGATGAAAAACTGGAGCTGTTACTGGAAGCCGCTCGTATTGCTCCTACAGCCTCCAACCGCCAGGCCTTCCGGCTTTATCTTTTAAAAGGTGAAAAAGGCCAGTCAATTATCTCGAATTTCAATGCACCGGTACATATTGTCATTACCGGAATCAAACAGGAAGCCTGGGTCAGAAAACAGGATTCTTTCAATGCAACAGAACTTGACATCGGAATTGTGGGAACACATATAGCACTGGCAGCTGAAGACATCGGCTTAAAAACGTGCATGATCTGCGCCTTCGATGTTACCCAGCTTCAAACCGGCCTGAAACTGGAAAAAACTGAATACCCTATTTTGGCCCTCGCCATCGGTTACCCCAGCCAAGACTCACGCCCGGCCAAAAAACACAGCATACGCAAAAACCTCAAAGAACTGCTAACAGTCATCGAATAATTAGCTCCTATATAGAACGGTGCATAGAATCGTGCCTGGCACGATTCTATGCATCGTTCCATTCAAGTCATTATTTGTCGTCGGCCTGGGCAAAAAGATCCCGTAGGATTCCGGCAGCTTTGTTCTCATCGCCGGCTGCCTCCCAGATCATGATGTTGGGACGTTTACCGGCGTTGAAAACCAGTTTATGCCGGCCCGATTCGGCCGCCATAAGGGCAGCTATCAATTCCATATCGACATCATTTTCTGTGTCTATTACCAGTTCGATGTCACGTCCACGGCCGCGTATGCGGGTAAAGCCAGCCCTTTCGCCAAAAGCACGAACAAACGAAATATCCAGCAAAGCCATTGCTTTTGCCGGCGGTTCTCCATAGCGGTCAATCATTTCGTCAAGCACATCACGATAGTCGGAAACAGTAGAAATTGCAGCGATTCTGCGATACAGATCCAACCGTTCTTCATCCTGCAAAATATACATATGGGGCAAGCCTGCATCCACACGCAGCTCGACAATCGTCTCTGTAGTCTTTTTGGCCGGCCCTTCTCTGGTCAGTTGCTCGATCTCCTGATCCAGCATCTTGGTATAGAGATCGTAGCCTATATTCTCCATATGGCCACTTTGCTCACCACCCAGCATGTTGCCGGCACCGCGCACCTCCAGATCACGCAGAGCAATCTGAAAACCAGAACCCAGTTCAGTAAAATCTCGTATTGCCATTAAGCGTTTCTGGGCCTGCTCGTTTAAAACCCTATCGGGCCGGTAGGTTACCAACGCATAGGCCTGGCGTCCCGAGCGTCCTACACGACCCCTGATCTGGTAAAGCTGAGCCAGTCCAAGGCGGTCGGCATCTTCGATCACAAGAGTATTAACATTAGGCATATCAAGACCCGATTCAATAATTGTCGTCGCTACCAGGACATCATATTCACCATTAATAAAGTCGCCAATTGTTTGTTCCAACCGCCGCTCGTCCATTTGACCATGGGCAGCCACAAAGCGAAGTCCGGGCATTTTTTCTGACAGCTCGGCCACCTTGCGGTCAATGGAGCGTGTCCGATTATACAGATAAAAAACCTGACCCCGGCGGGCGTGCTCACGCCTGATGGCATCAATAACCAATTGTTCATCATATTCAATAACAGTAGTCTGCACAGCCCGGCGATCTTCCGGCCCTTCTTCCAGCAGAGAAATATCGCGAATGCCGGACAAGGTCATATGCAAGGTACGCGGAATCGGCGTTGCCGTCAGCGACAATACATCAACAGTAGGGTGCTTAGCCTTAATTATCTCTTTATGATCAACACCA
>CAZVVR010000123.1:0-4532 GCA_964630605.1 uncultured Mageeibacillus sp.
AGTGTTTGTCTGGCATGATGAAATTGATAATCCTGTATCTTTATCGTACAGTTTTGATAATTTTAACAGTTACGCAAATTTGTACGGTTCCGACGGACTTCCGGTCGTGCCATTCCGCCTGGACCTTGAAGAGTCTTTATTTCTCAAACCAACACCATGGGCAGACATGGATGCCCTTGAACATTTTATCTGGAAAAAAGTCATTGATGAAGATGAACCCCGGGTGAAAAAAACAGAATGGCCCGGCAAAGAAGATCTGTGGCAAGTGTGGCGCGGACGGGGAAAATTTTCAATATTAGAGGCTCGTAACCTGGATTCATGGAAGGGTTTACTTCTTGAATATCGCAATGCTGATGACCGAGTATTGGAGTTTGGACCTTACCTGGATTACGCTTCTGCTTATCCGCCTCTGAATTTAGAGGCTTTCCAGCGCCTGAAGATGACTTTGTATAACCCCGATCATCGAGACAAAAGATTGATTTTGAAAATTGAAGATGCGAATGGTGTAAAGTATGAAGCAGTGCCGCAAACTATAAAAGATGATTTCCGCGATCAGGATTTGATCTGGCAGCTCGATAAAATAAATGTAAATCGCGCACAAATTGTAAAACTCAGCTTTCAGCTGAGTGACCGGGGAGGCACTGGCAAGTTAAATTTCCAGCGCATCGAATTTTTAGGTTTTGATCCTGCGGTTGAATTTGCTTTGCAAGATTACGGACGTTAAGCGGAAAATTAATAAGGGAGAATTTTTTAATGAAAAAAATGGATTCTGTGCCAAAATATTTTGATCCTTCATCCGAGGAAAAAAGACTATATAAGACTTGGATGGAAAGTGGTGCTTTCCATGCTGAGGCCCCGTCAGACAAGCCTTCTTTTACAATTATGATGCCGCCGCCAAATATTACCGGTGTATTGCATATGGGACATGCTCTCGATACTTCGCTGCCGGATGTTTTAATTCGTTACCATCGGCTTTTGGGAGAGAACGCTTTGTTTCTTCCGGGCACAGACCATGCTTCAATAGCTACTGAAGCTAGAGTTACAGCTGCGATTGAGGCTGAAGGACTTAGCAAAGACGAGCTCGGTCGTGAAGCTTTTCTCGAGCGCACCTGGAAATGGAAAGACAAATACAACGACAGGATTATAGAACAGCAAAAAAGACTGGGTATTTCCTGTGACTGGGAGCGTCACCGCTTTACACTGGACGAGGGACTGTCTAAGGCTGTAGTAGAAGTCTTTGTCCGCCTGTATGAAAAAGGTTTAATCTATCGCGGAGAGCGCATGATTAACTGGTGCCCCGGTTGTCTTACATCAATTTCAGACATAGAAGTTGAACATGAAGAGCAGGCTGGAGCACTATATTTCATAACATATCCTTTTGCTGACGGAGAAGGTGGTGTGTCTATAGCAACAACCAGGCCCGAGACCATGCTGGCAGATACTGCTGTTGCTGTTAATCCTGAAGATAAACGCTTCCAAAAATTTATTGGACGTAAATTAAGGCTGCCTTTGACAGACCGTATTATACCGGTAATCGCTGATGATTATGTAGATATGGATTTCGGAACCGGCTGCGTAAAAATTACACCTGCCCACGATCCTAATGATTATGAAATTGGCCTAAGACATGATTTGCCGGTTATTTCTATCTTAAATGACTCTGCAGAAATGACAGAAAATTCCGGTAAATATGCCGGTATGGATGTGATGACTGCCCGCAAAGCAGTTGTCGCTGATTTAAAAGCTCAGGGACTTTTAACCGAAGTAGAAGAGATAAAACATAATATCGGAACTTGCAGCCGCTGTGGCAGTTTGATTGAAGCCAAACCTTCGCTGCAATGGTTTGTAAAAATGGGGCCTTTAGCCAAGCCGGCTGTCGAAGCTGTCGAAAAAGGCGAAAGTGAATTTGTTCCGGAACGTTTTGAAAAAATATATTTCAACTGGATGAATAACGTCAGGGATTGGTGTATTTCGCGACAGCTTTGGTGGGGGCACCGTATTCCGGCCTGGTACTGTGATGACTGCGACCAAGTGATAGTGGCGCGTGAAAAACCAACGGTATGTCCGAAGTGTTCCTCCTCTGGACTGAGCAGAGACGAAGACACACTCGATACCTGGTTTTCTTCCGCACTTTGGCCTTTCTCTACTTTAGGCTGGCCGGAAGATACGGTAGACTACAGAACCTTTTATCCTACCGATGTGATTGTCCCGGGCTACGACATCATATTCTTTTGGGTTGCCCGTATGATATTTTCAGGTATAGAGCACACTGGTCAAGTACCCTTCAGTAAAATTTTAATTCATGGCATTGTACGAGATGCACAGGGGCGTAAAATGTCCAAATCGCTGAATAATGGTATCGATCCTTTAGAAGTGATTGATGAATTTGGTGCTGACGCTTTGCGTTTTTCACTTATTTACGGCACTGCACCTGGCAATGACATGCGCTTCCGCGAAGAAAAAGTTGAAGCCGGCCGCAATTTTATTAATAAGTTATGGAATGCTTTCCGCTTTGTGTTGATGAACTTAGATGAAAACAGAAATTTCAGCGACGTAACCGACGAAATGCTCGAAGTCGAAGATAGATGGATTTTGCACGAAGCTCATAACGCAATAGAATCTGTCAGTGGTCATCTGGATAATTTAGAACTTGGCCTGGCCCAGGAAAAAGTTTATCAGTTTGTCTGGGATCTATATTGTGACTGGTATATCGAATTTGTGAAGGAAAGGTTGCATCAGGGTGGTAGCAGTAGCAGGGCAGCTCAAAAAGTACTGTTTGAAATTTTGCAAGTGATACTTAAATTGCTGCATCCTTTTATGCCTTTTGTCACTGAAGCCATTTATGAACATCTGGCTTTGGATGGTTTGCTGATTACATCTAACTGGCCGCGATCTGATGAATTTCCAACTGATGACGAAGCAGAAACTACCATGAATTGCATGATGGAGGCCATTAGGGGAGTTAGAAATTTACGCGCTGAATATCGTATTCCTGCTGCCAAAAAAGTTAACGCAGTGATCAGAGCAAAGGAAAATATTGCGCAGCGTCTGCTCCAGGGCGAAGAGACATTGTCACGTTTGGCAGGTATCAATGAAATTCATAGAACTGCTGAGACTGAAACGTTGAAAGATGGAGTTTCTGTTCAATTTCCGGGTGGTGAACTGCTAATTTCTATGCGTGAACTAGTCGATATTGAAGAAGAAATCAAACGTCTGGAAGAAGAAGAGTTGCGCATTAAAAAAGAAATACAGCGATCACTGAATATGCTCAATAATAAGAATTTTGTGGATCGGGCACCGAAAGAAGTTGTGAATAATGAAAAAGCAAAATTTGAACGTTACCAGGATGAGCTAAAACATGCTGAAAAAAGGGTGGAAGACTTGCGCTCTATGCTATAATTTAAGCTACAGAAATAAGCTAATAGTTAGCTTTTTCCCAAACTACGGGGACAGATAAGGAGATTATTATGCCGTTAGTGTCTACAAAAGAAATGTTTGAAAATGCCTATAAAGGTGGCTATGCAATTGGAGCTTTCAATGTCAATAATATGGAAATTATCCAGGGCATAACTCAGGCTGCCAAAAAACTCGATGCACCTCTGATACTGCAGGTATCTGCTGGTGCACGCAAATATGCCAATCAGACTTATTTAACCAAACTGGTTGAAGCTGCCATAATTGAAACAGGTTTGCCAATCGCCCTGCACTTAGATCATGGTGATACCTATGAATTATGTGTTGACTGCATTGACAGCGGCTTTACTTCAGTTATGATTGACGGATCTCATCTGCCCTATGAAGAAAATGTGGCTCTGACACGCAGAGTAGTAGAATACGCTCACAGTCATGATCCGTATGTTGCAGTAGAAGCTGAGCTGGGTCGATTGGAAGGCGTTGAAGATGACATTAATGTGTCAGCAGAAGATGCTTCATATACCGATCCGGAGCAGGTTGAAGATTTTGTTAAACGAACCGGTTGTGACTCTTTGGCTGTCGCGATCGGTACCAGCCACGGTGCTTACAAATTTAAGCCCGGCCAAAAAGCTGAACTGCGCTTTGATATTTTAGAAGAGATTCAGAGCCGTCTGCCCGGTTTTCCTATTGTCTTGCACGGGGCCAGTTCGGTTATTCCCGAATTTGTTGAAATGATTAATGATAATGGCGGGGATATGCCTGACGCTGTTGGGATTCCAGAAGAGATGCTGCGTAAGGCAGCTGGAATGGCAGTATGCAAAATCAATATTGATAGTGATCTGCGCTTGGCCATGACAGGAACAATCCGTAAACATTTTAATGATCATCCTTCCGATTTTGATCCTAGAAAATATCTGGGTCCAGCCAGGGAAGCGATTGAAGCTATGGTTAATCGTAAGATCGTTGACGTGCTCGGAAGTGCCGGAAAGGCCAAGGATTTGCGTGGACTCTAAAAATGTCTGACAATAAATTTTCAGATATGATCACAGACTCGGAGGAATGGCTGGACGGCCTCTCCGAGTCTGCTGCTATGCAGGAAATCAAAGATTTACGGGAAC
>CAZVVR010000124.1:0-4527 GCA_964630605.1 uncultured Mageeibacillus sp.
CGCAACCTACGGTTTTGGAGACCGTTGCTCTACCGTTGAGCCACTCCCCTGTGTAATAAATTCAAAATGCCAACGCGATGATCATATCATGTATAATAGCGACATGGCAAGTGAAGAGCAAGTTAAATCAAATAATAAGTTATCAATTGTAGAGATCTACACAGACGGAGCATGCTCCGGTAACCCCGGACCTGGCGGTTGGGCAGCTATTTTGTGTTATCGAGGTGTGGAAAAGGAAATTTCGGGTTTTGAGAAACATACGACCAATAATCGTATGGAGCTTACCGCGGCCTTGATGGGACTGAGAGCACTGAAACGTCCCTGCCGCGTGAGGCTGTATAGTGACAGCGCTTATCTGGTATCGGCTTTTAATGAAAAGTGGCTGGACAACTGGCTGCGCAATTCCTGGAAAAATGCTGCGGGAACCGCGGTAAGCAACATTGATCTATGGAAAGAATTATTAAAAGAAAATGATAGGCATCAAATTACCTGGATTAAAGTGAAAGGACACTCTAACCACAAAATGAATGATCGGGTTGATCAGATGGCAGTTGATGAAATAAAAAAGAATACATAAACATATAGAGGAAATGTATGGCGAAAGAACAGATTAATGACAGACCACAAATAAGAAAACCAGATATGTTTACAGAAACAGAAGATGCTGAATTTGAATCTCAGCAGACTGATCTATCGTTGCAAAATCAGAAAATTCCATTTTTGCATGAAAAAACACTTTCTTCCGATTTGCGTTTTATTGGCAGAGTTTTTACTGTAGAAACAACGGATGTAGAATTGCCGGATGGTCGCAAGTCAAAGCGTGAAATTGTTCACCACCCTGGCGGTTCATGTGTTTTGGCGCTGGATCATAACCAAGATATGTATTTGGTCAGACAATACAGAGTCGGTAGTCAGGCTCCCTTGCGGGAAATCCCCGCCGGCAAATTAGAAGCAGAGGAGAGCCCTTTGGTCTGTGCCCGCCGCGAGTTGTTGGAGGAAGTCGGATGCCTTGCGGACTCATGGCAACTTTTAACCCAGTTTTATCCATCACCAGGTTATTCTGATGAACTCATTTCTGTGTATCTGGCCACTGATCTCAGAGCAGGGAAACAGCAATTAGCCCAGGGAGAATTTCTCACAGTGGAAAAAATACCTCTGGATACAGCTATTTCTGAAGTTGTGTCTGGACAAATTAGCGATGGAAAGACTATTATTGCTATCCTGATGACTGCGTATCTGCGTGCGAAAGGTGAATTGTAAATATAATTATGGCAAAAACAACCAATGATATAAGCGAATCTCCACGTCTGGTGCGTGACATATTAGGAGTTTTCCACCTGACAATGGCAGTTTTGTTGGGTATTGCCTATTATGGATCATTTAATAGCCTGGGAAGATTGGGCGATCTGCTGCGGTTAGTAGGCCGCGGCCTTTTCGGCAGCTTTTCCTATGGTCTGCCTCTGGTTTTTTTAATCTGGGCTTTTTTATATTTATTAGAACGGCGCAAGGAAATTTCCCGCGCTCGCATCATGAGTTTATTCGTATGTATTCTTCTCATAGCTGCTCTTTTTTCAATATTCACTTTAAGCGTAAGTGAATTGAAAACCATAGTAGCAGAACAAGAGATTTCTTCGCTGGCTGGATTTAATACTATTGCGTCGTTATGGTCACATGGTCTTGATCCTTCTATCCAAGGTGACGTCAGCAGTTTAAGTGGCGGACTTTTGGGCGGTTTGATCGGGCAGTCTTTAAGTTACATTGCCAGTGTCCCCGGAGCTGCAGTTATAATCGCCGGGTTTATTGTAGCGAGCATTATTTATGGTTTTTCTCTTTCACCATCACGCTATTTGGCGGATTTATCCAATCGGCACAAAAGAAGAATAGAAGAAAAACAGACAGTTCAAACCGAAACTGCCGCAAAAGGTGCAGAAAATGATGGAGAAGTTTCGAAAAAAGGTACGCTTCTTCCTGGCTGGATGGAGGACGATACAAAAGCTTTAGAAGCCGATTTAGCAGACAGCGACGATGCCGCGACGGAAATATGGGATAATTCTCCTTATGGATCACCTGTGTTTAAAAACGAAAATATTAATAAAAATGGGGAAGGACTTAATTTTCCCCGTCCGCCAGCAGCTTACTCTAACAAACATGATACTCAAGATTCTCTGGACCAAAGCCAACCCTTCGTATTCCCTGACGAAGATAAAACTAAAATAGAATCTGACACAACTGGAAAGGTGCGTCCTGCTGTACTGTATAAAGATAACGCTTTATCAGAAACTATAACTTCTGAGCGAGATAAATGGGAAGACCGATCTGAAGCCAAGACAGCTCAGCTAGCAGCTGAAAGCCGCACAAAGTCTCGTTCTGCCAAAGGAAAAACTAGCCAGCAAATGAATCTTTTTTCTGATTATAAGGCACCGCCTCTCAGTTTGCTGCGAAAAGACAAAGCCTTACAAAAAAGTTCCTCCGAAATTAGCAATATAAGTAATCAGGGTCGCAAACTGGAAGAGACTTTAGATAGCTTTGGAGTAGAGGCAAAAATTGTAAATTACACAACCGGCCCGACAATTACCCGCTATGAACTTTCGCCTGGTCCCGGAGTCAAGGTTAGCCGAATCGTCAATTTAGCAGACGATATTGCTCTGAGTCTCGCGGCGACTTCAGTCAGGATCGAAGCACCCATTCCCGGAAAACCTGCCATCGGAGTTGAGATACCCAATCGCAAAGCCAGTCCGGTGTTGTTGCGTGGACTGCTCGAAGACAGCAGCTACAAGAGTACCGACGGTCATCTGGTTACGCCTTTAGGCCGTAATGCAGGCGGAGATGTCATCCTCTGTGATATCACTAAGATGCCACACGTACTTATTGCCGGAGCTACCGGTTCCGGTAAATCAGTCTGTATTAATAATATTTTAATTAGCTTACTTTACCGTTATTCCCCCAAGGAAATGCGATTACTGATGATTGATCCCAAAATTGTCGAGCTCAACATATATAACGGTATCCCTCACTTGCTGCAACCTGTCGTAACTGACCCTGAAAAAGCATATGGTGTTTTAAACTGGGCAGTTGCGGAGATGGAAAAAAGATATAAACTCTTCGCAGATTCCATAGTTCGTGATATCAGTTCCTACAATCTTTTGATGGAAAAACAAAAGGCTGCAGCAGTTGAATCAGGAGACGATGAAGTTGAAGAAAATATGCCGGAAACGCTTCCGTATATTCTTATAGTAATAGACGAATTAGCCGATCTCATGGCTACAACATCGCGGCAGCTGGAAAGCGCTATATCCCGTCTGATGGCTAAAGCAAGAGCTGCGGGTATTCACGTCTTGATTGCAACACAGCGTCCTTCTGTTGATGTCATCACTGGTGTTATTAAAGCGAATATACCTTCGCGGATAGCTTTTGCTGTAACTTCTCAGGTTGACTCTCGTACAATTTTGGATACCGGTGGTGCTGAAAGACTTTTAGGCAAAGGAGACATGCTTTATTATCCTCAGAGCGTGGCCAAGCCTATCAGAGGCCAGGGAGCTTTTGTTTCCGATCTTGAGGTGGAAGGCGTACTAAAATATATTAAAGACTATTATCCCAGTGATTATGATGAAACGGTAGCAGATGCCTTGGAGAACCCCGACGGAGCTGACGTATCGTCAATTACAGGTGAAGAGGAAGATGAACTGTTGATACCCGCCTTACGTGTCCTGGTCGAAAACGGATATGCATCTGTTTCACTTCTGCAGCGCAAACTAACTGTGGGGTATCCGCGCGCCGCCAGAATGATAGATCGTTTAAACGAATTGGGTTATGTCGGTCCTTTTGAAGGCAGCAAACCGCGCGATCTGTTGATTACTGCTGAACAGTTTGAAAAACTTGTAGAGGATGAGGAAAACGGAAATGCCTGAATTTACAGCGGCAGAGACAATAAATACCGCTGAAATTATTGCTATCGGTACCGAGCTTTTGTTGGGCCAGACCCTGGACACAAATTCTTTTTATTTGTCTAAAAAACTATCTGAACTTGGGATAAATACATTTAGGCGACAGGTAGTAGGGGACCATCGTGAAAGAATTAAAGAAGCCATTTGCCTGGCTTTGGATGTAAACGATCTTATTGTAACTACCGGTGGTCTGGGTGCCAGTGACGATGATATTACTTTGCAGATTGTTTCAGAAATTACCGGTCGCAAGCTTGTTGAAGACAGTTCTGTGATTGCAGCTATCCAAAAACTTTATCCTACTTGGGATCGCCCGGATTTTGTCATCCCCCATGTTCCCAAAGATTCTACAGTATTTCCCAATAATAACGGTACAGCACCGGCCTCCTTTACTTCTTTTCAATACAAAAAAGAACTCCGCCATATTCTGGTGTTACCCGGTCCTCCAGCCGAGAATGTCCCATTATTTGAGGAGCAGGTTATACCTTTTCTGGCTAAGTACAGTTCATCACGTTTTATTCACCGCTTTATTCGTATGATCGGCATAAGTGAATATAAAATGGAACAGAAACTACAGGACCTGATA
>CAZVVR010000125.1:0-4526 GCA_964630605.1 uncultured Mageeibacillus sp.
GAAGTCTTGATTAGTAATACATTCCAATTCATATGTTTTACGCCAGGGAAGTCTCGTAGCACGATGCGATGTCACATTTATCTTGATATCTTCAACATCTGCTTCCGGGTCAACAAAAGCCAGTGCAATTTCTTCGTCTTCCAATTCAACAAAACGCAAATCAACGTGGACCAGGTCCCCCGCTTTAAGATCGGTGCCTTTAATCCCTTTTTCTAAGTTGGCACGCCAGCTGCCATTATTCGCAGGTGTGAGATCATATATCCACAATTCCTGCAATAATTTTTCAAGTTCATCGGAAATATCAATCTCCGGCAACAAACTTTCGTCCTCATAGACTTCTTCTATTTCTTCTTCGGCTGCTTCGGCAGCTTCTTCTAATTTTTCTCTGTGTTTCTTTTTGGCCTTTTTAGCTTTCTTGGCGGCAGCTGCTGCTTTCTCTTCTGCTTCTTGTAAGGCAGACTGACGCATATTATGCAGTTCAATCAATTCTTTGATTTTTTCTTCATCTTTAATATGTGAAGCACGCAAACGAGTTGGAACTTTGGGATCACGCACCGGATCGAGAGCTCGAATGGTAAGTGTGCTCATTGCCAGAACATTATTAAACTGGTTTTGCAGCACCTGCTGGATAAATTCATTTTTTGACAACTCGTCATTCATCTTGATTAACCGCACCAGAAGCTTGGGCACAGAGGCAGCCGGAATTGTCAATACTTCTTTTGTGTCGAAAAACTCATACTCATCTGTTTCGTCATCTATAGTTCCAAGAAATGCAATATAAAGCTGCTCATCTAAATACGCGAAAGCCAAATAACCACTATCGCTTTCCGGCAACTTATCCGAAACATCTGCTAAATATTTTTTCTGGTCTTCTGCAATTGCTAAAAGACGTAAATTCAATTGCCAAAATTTATAAGTCTTCACCATATGGCGTTTAATTCTTTTTGCATTTAATTTCATCAGGATAATATCTCCTTCCAATATTCCTTTATTAAGTGCTCTTGCTCGGGAATTCAAGCTGAGCGAGTATTAAAATAAATTGAGTGTGAAGAAAACACACACACAATTATTCTAGCACGTAAGGTCAAGCAAACACGTAGTATATGTGCTGTTTTCGGAGTTTCTGAGCTGAATGGCCCGATACTAATGAATTTTATGCGGTTATCCTGAGATTCTCATCCTATCCTGAGACCGAATTTTTGTTTTATGCGGTCCAGCTGACGTATCCAGGGTCCACGAATTGGAATCAGAAAAACTACTGTTGCCACAGCCAGCAAGGTATTGAAAATTGCGCCCTGCCCGTAAATAATCAAGGCTCCCTGCCAGGTAACCGGCTTTAGAAAGCTGATGACATGCCAGGTGTCTAGAATAATTCCGTAAAGAAAGGCAGATATAAAACCATAGATATATATGAAAACAGGACGCTTGAAAGCCGACCGCTGTTGCAGCACCCCCGCCAAATAAGCGATTAGCCCAAAAGCATACATCTGCCAAGGGGTCCATGGTCCTTGACCAAAAAATAAGTTAGAAGCCAGTGCTGTAAGAGCTCCCGTCATAAAGCCACTTGCAGGACCAAAGGAAATTGCAGTAATGATAATGATCGATAAAACCGGTTTAAAGTTGGGAGCAGCCGCAAAAAGCAGCCGGCCTGCAGTGGCCAAAGCCGTCATTACCACAATTGGTAATAAGTTACGCACCTTTAGGTTAAGTTTTTCAAAACTGATAAAAAATGGCAAGAGAACTGCGATCACTGCGCCGAAAGATAACAAGGCGGTCTGTTCTACCTGAAAGTAGGCTAACAATAAAAGCACAGTCGGCAAAAAGAGCAGCGAAAATATTGCAGATAAATGCATACCCGCATGCTGAGTTTGCTGTTTTCCGCTTTCAAGCTGAGACATTCGTGTTTCTCTCCTAATTAATAGCCTGCATGTGACTGAGTAAATCTTCTTCCGATATCACAGCAGGTAAAATACCTTTGCTTAGTCTATGTGCTGTTGTTGTGAAATAAGCATTGCCTGCAAAAAACTCTTTTGTCGGAGAAGTTCCCTCTACGTGTCCGTCAAAAATCATGGAGCAACGATCTGCTAGTTGTGCGATAAAATCGAGGTCGTGGGTAACCAACACCATTGTCATACCACTATGTTTCAGTTCGTTCAGGATTGCAGCTAATTCACGCCTGACCACCTGATCCAGTCCTTTTACAGGTTCATCCAGCAAGAGCAAATCCGGTTTGGTCAGTAAAGCTTTAGCCAGAGCTGTTTTCTGCATCTCTCCGCCGGACAGGTCGTAAGGATGCCGCTTGGCCAGGTGAGTTAGTTTAAAGCGTTCCATTATTTCCTGAACATTTTTTTCGTCGTATTGAAAACGTTGCTGAAACTCTGTCAACTCTTCCAACACTGTGTCCTGTGAAAAGACGGCCATCGGGTTTTGGGTCAACATCGCAACTTCCTGTTCCGATGCTCTTTTGATTTTACCGCGCAATGCGGGCAGACTGCGGCTCAGGATGTACAGCAGTGTGCTTTTTCCGGAACCATTGCCGCCCAGAAGGGCATGTAACTCACCTTGTTTAACATTTAAGGAAGCACCCCGCAGAACAAAGTCTGCATCTTTTTCATAGCGGAACCAGATATCACGAGCTTCCAAAATATTTACATTGTGATTCGGCCCAGCTGGTTCAAGGTCAGTTACAGGTAGCTTTTGTTCCAGCTTCTGCTGATTATCCAGCAGGAATTGCCTGCCTCCACGTACGGTCAAAGGTAAAGCTCTTCCGCCTGTTTTTGCACTAGCTCCAGTTGCGGCTACAATGCGGGCAGATAAAGGAACAGATATCTGAAATTCATCTTCTGTCTCAATCAGGTTCCTCACGTATTCTTCGGCACTTCCACAAAAGCGCAGTGCTCCTTGCTCGAGTTGGACCACTTTGTCTGCGTGCGGCAGAATGTCGTCAATAATATGTTCGGAAATAATAATTGTGGTCCCCGTTTCGTCGTTGACCCGTCCTAACATAGAAAGAAAGCGCTTGCGCGAAATAGGATCTAATTGAGCCATGGGCTCATCCAACAGCAACAGATCCGGCTGCATAACCAGACTGGAAGCAAGATTAAGAATCTGCTTCTCGCCTCCCGACAATTCTGAGACCTTACGGCCCATCCAGTTATTAATGCCGAAAAAAGTGGAGGTTTCTGCCAAGCGCCTCTCGATATCCTGGTTTGACAAACCTTGATTTTCCAAACCAAAAGCCAGTTCGTGCCAGACACTGTCAAGTATAATTTGGTTGTCCGGATTCTGTTGCACAAAGCCAATTTGCACAACTTTCTCTGCCTCTTCGTAAGCAGAAGCAGGTTTTCCATAAATAACTCTGCTACCGCTCATTTCCCCGTTTGGTGTCAAAACGGGTGACAGGAGTTTCAATAATGTCGTTTTCCCACTGCCAGAAGCGCCTGTTATCAGATTAAGGCTGCCGCGTTCAAAACTTAAAGTAAACGAATCCAGCGCTTTGGCTTCTACACCGGGATAAGTAAACGATAAATCTTTCAAAACTACTGCAAATTGAGGATTATAGTGCCTGGTCTGATATTCACCGCCCGAACCTGCTTCATGATTTTCTTTATTCTTCACTTTTCTTTTTTCCAAATAAACTGAATTAATCTCTTGTTCTGGCAACAAACCTGTTATTCTTTGGCCGCTAAAGTTACTTTCTGCACGTAAAATTTTCTTTCGGCCCCACCAATCCATAATTTCCAAATAAAAGGGAAATAACAAATACAATGCATAAAACACCAAAGTAATGATCCGCCATTGAATGGGAGGGCCATCCACCGCCGTTGATAAAAGCGGATAGTAATGGAAACTATGCGTTCCGGTTACAAAGCCTACAGTCTGAACTATAATCATCAATGACAAAAAGGCTATCCCGGCAGCGTCATAGCTGCTAAAGCGGTCACGTTTATAGGTGTTACGATTTGCCGAAGGATAACCTTTGGAACGCATGGCAATGCTCGTGTCCAAAGCATTTTCCATACTCCAGCTCATAAGAACCGAAGACATACGCGTGTAAAAAGACAGCCGCTCTTTGCGCGGCAGCTTTTCTTCTCCCAAAAGAGCATTTTGACTCATTTTTATCTTTTGCCCGTGTTCAATTGTATCCGGCACATAGCGCAATATCATTCCCAGCAATAAGCTTGTCACCGGAAAGCGTTTCCCGCCCACTGACATAAGTTGGTCAGAACTGGCAACTTCTTGATAGGCCCGAAACCAAAGTAAAATTGTCAGCAGCATAATACCGGCTGCAAATCCATAAATTATGCTCTCCAAGGTAACCGGGCGGTTGCCCAAATAAAAGAGAACCGTGAGCCCATTGCCGCTGAAAAGTGCATTAGCCAAAACAATCAAAAGATGTATGGGAATGAAATAGCGAAATGATTGCAGCGTTTTAGCAGCTCCGTCCAGGAAAATATTTAAAGATAAGGCTGCAATAAATGATACCAGCAGGTAAGCAGGGTTCAATGTCAGCATGGAAAAAACCA
>CAZVVR010000126.1:0-4511 GCA_964630605.1 uncultured Mageeibacillus sp.
ATGAGTTCCATGGGCTTCGTCAACTAACACTTTCATGCCGGCAGCATGGGCCAGATCCACGATCTCTTTTATATGGGGACATACTCCGTAATAAGTAGGATTGTTCAACAAAACAGCTTTGGCATCCGGATTTTCCTGTATGGCCCGGCGCACATCAGCCACGCTCATACCCAAAGGAATACCCAAATCAGGAATCAAACCCGGATTGACATAAACCGGCTCTGCTCGTGTCAGGACCAACGCATTCACCGCACTGCGATGAACATTACGCGGCATAATAATTTTATCCCCCGGCAAGCAAGTGGACATAATCATCGCCTGTACAGCTGAAGTTGTACCGTTGACCATGAAAAAACATCTGGCAGCGCCAAACGCATCTGCCGCCAGCTGCTCCGCCTCTAAAATCACACCGGTCGGATGAATCAGATTATCTAGCATTTTCATAGAATTTACATCTACAGAAAGACACTCTTTACCCAGAAAACGTGTCAGTTCCTCGTTGCCACGTCCCTGTTTATGCCCGGGCACATCAAAAGAAACTACACGTTTTTTGCGATATTCACTTAAAGCCTGTAGCAACGGCGCCTTGGTCTGATCGAGTTTATAGAAGGTTGAGACGTCTTTTTCACTCATAGATATTTGCGCCGCTGTAAATCTCAATCATTTCACGCTGCAGAGCATCTCTGATCTCTAGACGCTGGCGTGAAGTAAGTTCATTCACATCAATATTAAAAAGGTAATTTTGTAATTCCAACTCTTTTAAAACCATACGGGTATGGTAAAGATGCGACTGATAGATGTTAATATCTACGGCATCATATATATCCAGACTACTGTCGTCGATATAATCCTGGATAGACGTAATCGGGTGATCCATGAAATGCTTTTTGCCTTCAGTATCGCGCGTAAACCCCCGGACCCGGTAGTCGATCGTGATTATATCGGAATCAAAACTGGAGATAAGATAATTCAGAGCAGACAACGGTGAAACCGTACCGCAAGTCTGCACCTCGATATCAACCCGGAAGGTAGATATCGATGCATTCGGATGCGATTCGGGAAAAGTGTGAACTGTAACGTGACTTTTATCTAAATGAGCATGAATTGTCTCTCCGCTGGCCGGGTCAATTCCCTGGTTGTTAGTACTGTCAATCTCAGTATCACCCAGATCCTGATCAGCTATCAGGACATTGACAGACGCACCCTGGGGCTCATAATCTTGTTTTGAGATATTCAAAATATGAGCTCCGATTAAATCTGTCACTTGACAAAGAATCCCGGTTAAACGTTCCGAGTTGTACTGGTCATCTATATACTCAATATATTCTTTTTGTTCACGTTCACTACTGGTATAGCAAACATCGTAAATATTAAAGCTGAGAGTTTTGGTAAGGTTGTTAAAACCGTATAATTTTATTTTTTCCAATGTGGGGCCTCCTCCTGAATAGGTTGGCAAATCAGACTGCGCAACACTGCGAAAACATTTTAACACAGTTCAATTTCTGCCACAGACATACTTCGTATTTATAATAATTTTATCTCCAAATTACCCGGAGCTATCTTTTTAAACTCTGGTTTTTATTAGCCAGTGGACTTTTCATTATAACCTTTGCCATAATAAATATCGTATCTTTAGTGGCATCACGAATTTCTTAAAAAACCAATTCACTATTCGTAACATATTTAACATATCTTGATATTTATCGCTATTCCTGTTGAAATTAAAAGTAAGATATCATATTCTTAAACATACGTCACAATATTACGGCGTAGTCCACCCCAAGAAGAGAGGTGTAAACAATGACAAATTATGATCCTAACCAACAACAGCAGCCGCAACAACAGCAGCCGCAACAACAACCACCGCCGCAACAGCCGCAACAGCAGCAGCAACAGCAACAACCGCCGCAGCAGCAACAACCGCCGCAGCAACAGCAACAATATCAGCAACAACCCGGAGAAGCAGTAACCTACTCACCGGAAGAAATTGAGCAGAGTAAAGTTGTTTCCGCTCTGGCCTATCTGGGTATACTCTTCTTTCTACCCCTGGTAGTTACACCGGTAACAAGATATGGCAAATTCCATGCCAACCAAGGATTATTGCTCTTACTGACGTCAGTCGCCGGTGGAATAGTAATTGCCATACTTTCAGCAATTTTCTTTGCAATTAGCTGGCGCCTGATTTTCGTGGGTTCCTTACTGTATGCAGTTTTCTACATTGGAATTGTAGTGCTAGTGATTTTGGGTATAGTGAATGCTCTTGGAGGAAAAGCCAAACCTCTTCCTGTAATTGGCAAAATGTTTACTCTTATTAAATAAATTACACAATGTTCAGAAAAATAAGATGCAAAAAAGACCGGCTGAAACCGGTCTTTTTTCATTTAATTTAAAATTTAAGTTTGTTCTCATCAGCAAAGATATTTATAATATAATTTACAATCATATATACGGGAGTTAAGAAATGTACCAAGCAGTAATATTCGATCTGGACGGCACTCTGTTAAATACCTTGCCCAGTCTGGTCCATTCCGGCAATACAGTTCTAAAAAAACTGGGTTACCCAACGCATGAACAGGACCATTACCGGCAGATGGTAGGCAGTGGTATCTCTAATCTGGTCTGGGAAATGCTGCCAAAGGATTTCAGGGATCACCAACATTCCACAGCTTTGGAACAATACCGGGAAACTTACAAAAGCAACCTTTACTTTGACCTGGCACCATATCCCGGCATTCCTGAACTGGTGGAAACTTTAAAAGAAAACAACATCAAACTTGCCGTCTTATCCAATAAATCACAATCTTATTCCCGGAAGCTGGTTGACAGTTTTTTTCCGGGCAAATTTGATCTTGTAATCGGGGCCGGCGCAGACTATCCGCTGAAACCTGACCCCGCCTCTGCCCAGGCTATAGCTGATTTTTTCGGCCTGGACAACAGCAAAATACTTTTTATCGGTGACAGCAATGTGGATATGATGACGGCAAAAAACGCCAACATGTCTGCTTGTGCCGTAACCTGGGGTTTTCGTTCCCGGGACGAACTGGTAAAGGCCGGTTCAGACTATGTTGTCGAAACAGCAGAAGAAATTTTACAGTTAGTCTTTAATGATATTCTGAAATAACTACTGTAATTGTTTACAAGCAAAGGAGAAATCATGAAAAACTTTATCTATTACACACCAACTAAAATAGTTTTCGGCAAAGACACAGAGCAAGAAGTAGGGCAGTTAGCCAAAGCTGCCGGTGCCACCAAAGTGCTGCTGCATTACGGAGGTCAAAGTGCTCAGCGCTCCGGCCTGCTTGATAGTGTTAAAGAATCTTTGGAAAAAACCGGTATTGATTTTATCGAACTGGGCGGAGTAGTGCCAAACCCACGCATGTCTCTGGCCTATAAGGGCATTGAACTCTCCAAAAAAGAAAATGTTGACTTTATCCTGGCTGTTGGCGGAGGTTCGGTTATTGACTCTGCTAAATGTATCGCCTTTGGAACACCCTATGAGGGTGATGTCTGGGATTTTTATGACGGAAAAGCCGAAGCGGCTGCAGCCCTGCCGGTCGGAACAGTCCTGACATTAGCGGCAACAGGCAGTGAAATGAGTGCCGGTTCAGTTATGACACTTGAAGAAGGCTGGTTGAAACGAGGATACGGTCATGATCTGGGTCGTCCTGTTTTCTCAATCTTAAACCCCGAATTAACCTATACCCTGCCCTCCTATCAAACTGCTTGCGGCATTGTCGATATCATGATGCACACCATGGAACGCTATTTCAATCACAGCGGCGACAGCCGGCTTACCGACGAGCTTTCGGAGGCACTTCTGCGCACCATGCTGGAGTACGGCCCTGTAGCCATGGAAAAACCCAAAAACTACAACGCCAGGGCTCAGATTATGTGGGCCGGATGTGTGTCACACAACGGTTTGCTGAGCGCAGGAATTGACGTTGAAGATTGGTCGACCCACCAACTTGAGCACGAATTGGGAGGCATGTTTGATGTAGCCCACGGAGCCGGACTGGCAGCTGTCTGGGGTAGCTGGGCGCGCTATGTCTACAAAGAAGATTCTGCACGTTTCGCTCAGTTCGCCGTAAATGTAATGGGCGTAACCAATGATTTCAGAGACCAGGACGCAACTGCCTTAGCAGGTATCAGAAAACTGGAGCAATTTTTCCAAACAATTGATATGCCCACAAGCATAAGCGAACTGGGCTATAACCTGACCGAAGAGCAGATTGAGGAACTGTCCTATAAATGCTGCTTTATGGGCCAGCGCACCATCGGCGGCTTTAAAAAGCTGGACCAAAATGATATGGCAGAAATTTTTCGCAGAGCCAGATAAACTGCAGAAACAATATACTGTATATCTCAAAGGCCGTCTTTGCTTTAGTGCAAATACGGCCTTTACTTGTAGATTACGCTCCTATGTACTAAAATAAACTTTGCTAAAACTAATTTACATGTCCCAGTAGTCCAATGGATAAGACAGTAGCCTCCGGAGCTGCGGATACGGGTTC
>CAZVVR010000127.1:0-4507 GCA_964630605.1 uncultured Mageeibacillus sp.
GCAGAATGTTTTCCCTAAAAGACATCTGAATCCCCTCTCATATGCTAATAAATGCCTAACCTTAAAAATTATACCATAATAAATAGCACCTTTTTCATAAAAAGTGCTATTTTCTATCTGATTAATACAAATATTATTGGATAATTTGGTGAAATGGACTTTATGTTATTCAATACATTGTTTAAAATTTGCCGCTGGAACCTCCGAATGTTTTACCGGTGGAACTGGTGCGAGTAGTACTGCCGCCATTGCTGCTGCGGTTCTCCGTGTTCTTGGGAATAACAGTCCGTGCAATTGAGCTTGAAAGAAAAAAGTCATTCGCATTAGCTATTGCCAAACTGTCATCAACCAGATAAGAAACGGCTCCCGAATGGAAACCAACAGATGTTAAAGCTGATTTTAAACTTCTCATGATTATTACTGTAAAAAGCAAAGCCAGAGTCGGAGGCAACAAATAAAATAGAAAAGAGCGACTGCTGCCAGCTTCAGCAATAATACCGTTTTCGTAATTTTCTAAAGTGAGCTCACTGAAAATTGCCAATTCTTGAAAAGCTTCCGACATATTGTTTTCACTTAAAGCCGGCAAAATTCTATCCATCATTTGCTTTTGGGCATAATCGTTGAAGATGTTAATAGCTTCGCCATGAGTGGCAAGGGTCCAGTCGCGTTCTGCCATACTGATCATGAATAACAGGCCACTTTGTGTCGCTCCTAAACCCAAATTTTGCTTTTCGTAATAGGTATCAGCATATTCAGTGAGATCAGAAATAAACATCTCTGTTCCTAAAGTTAAAATCACAATATCAGTATTATAACTTTGACTGATACGATCAAGTTCCTTTGAAATCAACGTTAAATCGTTTATTTCTAACAATCCCGCCTGATCGTCTATTTTATGGATACTTGCTGCAAAAACGGGTTTAAACTGAAAAATAAATAAAAACAACGCTAACAGAATTAAGGAAAATTGTTTAATCTGACAAAATGTTTTCATCCTGTTCCTCCCTCTTTACCATAAAAGGAAAAATATCAAAAAAAGCAAGCCCGTCAGCAAAGCCGCCATTATGGTAAAGGTGCGCCAATATGCTTTTTTATCCAATGGCAGATTACCGACTATTTTCCCGCTCTGACCATTCATAGCAAAGGTGTAGAGCTTGTCTTCCCACTTGGTATTAAGTATCCAGACAGGAAAAAGAGCATAATTTATATTGCCGTTTTTCATATTTATAGAACTGTTTACAGATCTTACAGAATCATAACCACGAACAGAAGCCATAAAGGATTGTTCCGTACTGGACTTTATCCGATTGTTAGCGCGTTCGATGCTGACCGACGAGTCTACATCATAACGATTGGCCAAAAACCCGGACAAGTATGCCGTATCAAACGGAACTGCTGTTTCACAATCAAATGGTTCAATAGATTCCATGAGGTCATCAGGCATTCTGCTGGAACCATCCACAGGGATTTGTTCAAAGCGAACGGTGCCTTCCCGATAAACAGCATAATTGTTGGTTTCTGTGTAATTGTAATTAGAATCGCTCCAAACACGAGTTCGGATAGCCTCATATCGTATGTTGGCTTCTACGTCAGCATCAAAAAGCCAAAATGGAACATAGAGACCTTTAATCTCGTCAATATGATGTGCATCCTTAAATACCTTAGGAACAAAGCGCTTTCCTTCCATATGTCTGGTCAAAGCAAGTTTTGCCGCTTCTTTATCCAGCTGAAAGGGTAAAACAATATCGGGCCTTTGATCTCCAAGAAATTGCGAAGGAATAATTACGGAATTATCACAATAAGGGCAGGAAGTTGCAGCCATAGTTTCATCACCCAGAACTTCACCGCCACAGGACGGGCAGGAATAGGTAAGCAGTTTATCTGCTTCTTCTTGCTGCCAGTCATCTTCATTGTACGACCAGGAAATATTATCAGGAGCCTCACTTTTAGCAAGATCTTCATTGCCCTCAAAGGCTGTGGGTGAGTATACATTGCTGCACATACTGCACAGCAACTGTTGCAGATCTGTATTAAACAAAACTGCACCCCCACAGCTGGGACATTTATACTGCTCTAAAGCTGACATAACAACCCTCCACCAGTTTCAAAATTAATATAAATATTTTATTCAGAAACCTTATCATTATCGTCAAAAGCGTCGCCGCATTCGGGACAAAACTTAGGTGGATTTTCCGGGTCTTCAGGTTCATAACCACATTTATCACAGCGATAAAGAGGAGCACTCGGAGGTTTAGCTTTGCCACATTCCTGGCAAAATTTTCCTTGATTTACTGTGCCGCAGGAACATTGCCAACCTGCTTGTTTCGTGGGTTGAGCTTCGCCGCATTCATTACAGAACTTACCAGTATTTTCAGTGCCACACTGACACATCCAGCTATTTTCAGAAACTTCTGTCTTTCCGGCTGAACCGGATGTTTTTTCAGTTTTTTTCTGATCACTCATACGGAAAAGTGCTTCCGCATCTGCTCCGCCTGCGCCTTGAGCCATACCTAAACCCATAAATCCAGTAATAGCTCCGCCCTTGTTACTGGCTGCTCCTTTCATGGCGTCTGATTGAGCAGCGACCAGAGTCGCAGCAGCCATACTTGGGTCACGCATAATAGCAGCACGCTGAGCTTGTTTAATTAATTCTTCATCTTGTGGTGGCAGGGTTACTGAGTTGAGGCCAATACTAACAATCTCTAAACCACGTAGTTCAGTCCATTGTTCAGTAAGTTCAATTTGCAGTGCCTCAGCGATTTCCCTGTTCATACCAACTAATTGATTAGGACGAACTCCCATAGTTGATATACGGGCAAAAGCCGGTGCTAAATAATGTAAAAATTCTGATTTCAACTGCGGATCAATTTTGTCTCTGCTATAACTTCCTTCGACATTTCCAGTTACATTTCTATAGAAAAGTAAGGGGTCAGCAATTTTATATGAATACACTCCATTAGCTCTTACCGAAACATCAATGTCGAGATTTATATTTTGATCAACGACTCGAAAAGAAATAGGATTGGGTGTTCCAAACTTATTACCAACTATTTCCTTGGTATTTACATAATAAACACGCTGATCTTTTCCGGTATCGCCGCCATAAGTAAAACGTCTGCCAATAATTTTGAAAGTATTTTTAATACTGTCACCAAGTTTGCCGGTAAATATACTGGGCTCGGTAGATGTGTCGTAAGTAAATTCACCAGGTTCAGCTGATACTTCTACAATTTCTCCCTGTGCAACAATAAGCATACACTGACCATCGGCTACAGCGATGCCACTCCCGTTGGATATGATATTATCATGTCCTTTAACATTTGAAGAACGACTTCCTATCTGCTTTTGACCTCTGGCTACCAGTGTGTCAGCATCTAATGAATCACAATAAAAAAATTCTTTCCACTGATCTGCCAATGCTCCGCCTAAAGCGCCAGCTCCAGCTTTGATTAGTCCCATAAATACTCCTTTGTGTTTATTAGGGCATCTTTTCCCCAGTCAGATTTACTTAAATTTAAGCGATACAAATTAATTAAAAAAAGCATTTGTGATAAACTTTAAATACTTTTCATGTAAGTATACTAGATAAATACGTAAATATCTCTTGAAAATATGTATTTTCCAGCCGTGATATGATGTTTGTTAGTCAAAGACAAAATATTCAGAAAAGAGCGATAGCGTGGAAACTTGTGGCATAGTAGCTGAGTTTAATCCCTTCCATCACGGACACAGGGAAATGATCATTAAAATCCGTGAAATATTCTCGGATCGCGTTGGTATTGTCGCCGCCATGTCTGCTTCTTTTACCCAAAGAGGTGAACCGGCGCTGTACGACATCTCACATCGGGTACGTGCAGCTCTCAATGAAGGCGTTGACCTGGTAATTGAGATCCCTGTAACTTTTGTCTTGGATTCTGCTGAGAATTTTGCCACTGCGGGCATAGATTTACTGCAATCCAGCGGTGTAGTGCGAAACTTAGCCTACGGCAGCGAAGACAGTGACTCTCCGGATCAAATAAAAAATGTGGCAAGTTTTCTTGCAACTGAAACTCCGGATTTCAAATTATCATTGCAAAAAAACATTCGTCAAGGTATGGGATTTGCTGCTGCAAGACAAAAAGCTGTTATTGAAAACATTGATGATAAAAAAGCAGGTCTTTTGTTAGAACATAGTAACTCTATCCTGGCAGTTGAATATGAAAAGGCAATAATTAAAAGCGGCAAAAACCTGGCCAGCCATCCCTTGCCTCTTTACAATAAGAATAAATTTTCCGCTAGCAAAATCAGAGACATAGCCAGCAAAGCTTTTGACGGCAGACCTGAAGAAATTAAGGCAAAACTTTTGCAGACTCTGCACTCATATATGACGCCGCAATCGTTATCCGAATTAATCAGAGCACACCAGGAACAAAAAGCCGGCGTTTTTCTTCATCAATTTGCTCCCCTGCTGCACTGTCAACCCATTTGGAGAAATCGTGATGCCCTAAGCCTGATTCAGGGAATGCAA
>CAZVVR010000128.1:0-4489 GCA_964630605.1 uncultured Mageeibacillus sp.
AAATTCAATTGAGATATTAACTTAGCATCATTGCTTTTAGCCAGGCGTTCTAATTTATCCAGACGCCGTTCGAGTAGCTCTATATCAGATAAAATAAGCTCCAGCTCAACAGTTTCCAAATCCCTAACCGGATCTATCGTGCCTGTGATGTGAGAAACATTTTCATCTTCAAAACAGCGGCAAACATGGACTATGGCATCAACTTCCCGCAGATCAGCTAAAAATTTATTACCTAAACCTTCACCTCGGCTGGCCCCCTCCACAAGGCCGGCAATATCAATAAACTCAATGGTCGCCTCGGTAATTTTAGCTGAATTTTTTAGCTTGGCAAGAAGTTTCAGTCGGTCATCCGGAACGGCAACTATACCAACATTAGGCTCAATAGTAGTAAAAGCGTAATTAGCTATCTCAGCACCGGCCAGTGTTATTGCGTTGAAGAGAGTGGATTTACCTACATTTGGCAATCCCACAATTCCCAGTTTCATAAATACACCTCGATTTTAAGCAGCAAACAGTGAGATACTGCCTGAATAATAACACAGAAAAACAAGAGGAAAAATATTAAATTTTTAAAATGAATTGGCCCGGCGGTTAAACATTAAAGCGAAACAAAACGACGTCGCCATCCTGCACCACGTATTTCCTGCCTTCTTTACGAATCAGACCCTTTTCTTTAGCTTTCTGGCTGGAACCCAGCTTGGCTAAAGTTTCATAGGGGACAACTTCTGCAGCTATAAAGCCGCGCTCAAAATCGCTATGAATCACTCCGGCTGCCTGGGGTGCCAGATATCCATCGGAGATTGTCCAGGCACGGGTCTCAGTAGGACCGGCTGTGAGAAAGCTGATTAGCCCCAAGGTTTTATAGCTAGCTTTGATTAAATGATCCAATCCGCTTGTTTTGAGGCCGATTGCCTCTAAATATGCAGCACGGTCTTCTGCTGGTAATTCTTGCAATTCTGCTTCTATCTGAGCACTTATTATTATTACTTCTACCTGATCTTTAGCAAAATATTTATTCAGCAGATGTGTAAAGCAGTTGCCGCTGGCAGCATCTTCCTCGGCTACGTTGGCTACGACTAAAATAGGTTTAGATGTAAGCAGAAAAAACTCTTTTAAGAAATGTTTTTCTTCTTCTGTTTCTAAGACATAGTCACGGGCAGGCTTTTCTTGTTCGAGAAAAATCAGGAGTGATTTAATAAACTTTATTTCTGACAACAATTTAGGATCATTACTTTTTGCCATGCGAACGAGCTTTTCCAACCGCCGTTCCAGCAATTCAATATCTGAGAGAATCAATTCTAATTCTACAATTTCAAAATCCCTGATCGGGTCAATGCTGCCGGAAACATGGTTGATACTTTCGTTTTCGAAACAGCGGCACACGTGCACTATCGCATCTACTTCGCGAATATTTGCCAGAAATTTGTTACCCAGTCCTTCGCCATGGCTGGCACCTTCTACCAATCCTGCGATATCAAAAAACTCGATCGTTGCCTTGGTGATTTTTGCAGAATGTTCCTGTTCTGCAAGTATCTCCAGTCGTTCATCGGGCACGCCGACAACGCCAATATTCGGCTCGATAGTGCAAAAGGCATAGTTTGCTATTTCTGCCCCTGCCATTGTTATTGCATTGAATAAGGTAGATTTGCCGACGTTAGGCAGTCCCACAATTCCCAATTTCATATATATATACTCCAGATCTATTGTTGCCTGCTATTAAACAACACCCGAAAAATAATATCACTAAAACAATAACGGGTCACGATTCCCGTACTAATTAGTGAAAACAGACAGCAGGAAACTGTTTTTTGCCTGCTTGTGTGACAAATTGACTTTAATTGCAGGAGAAAAGCAGAAAGAAAAGCTATTTTATCAAGTATCGAGACTGATCATAAGAATATGAAAAAATCACAATATTCAAAAATAAAAACTTGTGCACTGGCCGGTATTGAAGGAGTGCTGATAGAAATTGAACTTTGCCTTCTGCCCGGACTGCCTAATTTTGAGGTAGGCGGCAACTGTGACAGCACAGTAAAAGAATCTCGCAACCGGGTAAGAGCGGCAATCAATAACAGCTTCTATACTTTTCCCAAGGGCAGAGTGTTGGCATCTTACTTACCGGCAACATTCCCTAAAAGCGGCAGCGCTTTTGATTTAGCTTTGGCTTTAGCAGTACTTGACGCTTCCAGGCAGATCAGCAGACCTTTGGGGGCGTCCAGTATTGCTGCCTTTGGAGAACTTGGACTCGATGGACGCGTGCATTCAGTGCCGGGCATTCTTAATCGCTTGCTGGCTTTGGGAAAGTCCGGCATTACAGATGTTATAGGACCACCTTGTGACTTCAATCTTCACCGATATCTTAAAAACTGTCGCTACCATGTAGTGGCGAATCTGTCGGAGGCAGTTGAGATTTATTCAGGTATAGTGCCTCCGGCTAAAAAACAGATAAATATTAATGTAGACAAAAATATTAAAATGCCCGGCGCCCGCACCTCAATGCTGAATCGTCTCGCAGGTCAAGAAGCAGGTATCAGGGCAATTACAATTGCCGCGGCCGGTTGGCATCCCTTACTCCTCATGGGAGCTCCCGGTTGCGGCAAGACAAGTCTGGCAACTGCTTTAGCGGAAATATTGCCACCCATGACAGAAGAAGAAATCCTACAGGTTCTTTTGGTTGAGCAAGTATCTGCGATAACTGCAAAACGATCAAATTTGTCGGAGCGACCTTTTCGCAGGCCTCATCACTCAATTACTGCCAGTGCCCTGGTAGGAGGAGGTGTGCCACCGAAGTTGGGCGAATGTACCTTAGCGCATTGTGGTGTGCTTTTTTTGGATGAATTGACAGAAGTAAGACCGCAAGCACTAGACGTTCTGAGAGAACCCATGGAACTCAAGGAAATCCACTTAGCACGATCCAGCTGGCGAGTTTCTTATCCGGCTGATTTTTTGCTGATAGCTGCCTGTAATCCCTGCCGCTGTGGTGAACGTTTAGAGGCAGATGGAGACTGTCGCTGTTCAGAATATTCAGTAGAGAGGCATCTAGCCCGGATCAGCGGTCCGTTGTATGATCGTTTTGATTTGGTAGCTCAGCTGAATCGGGTTAAAGCTCTAACTCTTACAGCATCCTTACATCCTGCATGTGATTCAAGAAGTGAAGAAATTCAGGCGGTGGTGAAAGCAGCTTGGGAAAGGCAAAAAAAGCGCTGTGAATATTTTGAGGAGAAATTTTTCTTTAACAGTTTTATACCTCTTGAAAAACTGATTTCTTTTATGCAAATGAATGACAGCTGTCTTAAGTTTATAAGCGAGCTGGCTGAAAAAATGAGATTTTCATTTAGAGCTTTTCACAGTGTGCTGCGAGTTGCACGCACCATTGCAGATTTGCGCGCGTCCAAAGCTGTGGAGCAAGAAGATTTAGCTCTGGCTTTAGATTATCGTCTGGCTTTGCCATCGATTTTATCAGAAAGGAGTGAAACAGCGTGAAGTCAGCTTCTGCAATAAACAGAGAAAGTGAATTAAGACTGGCTCAGGCTTTTTTGCGGGCGGCCAACAAATGTAGAATCTCTTTACGGGATCGTCGTGATTTAATTACAAAATTCGGCTGTCTTCAAAAATTGTTGCAAAATCAAAAATTTCATCTGAAAAAAGAAGATTATGAACTTGACTTGAGAGAGGATATATTTTTTAATTTCCAAATATCATATCGTGAAGCCTACCGGCAGTTGTGTTCAGAAGACAAGGCAATTTCTTCAGATATCAGCGTGAAATTATGCAACGATGAATTATTTCCAAATCGTCTTAAAGAGATAGACTCTTGTCCCTGTCTTTTATTCGGCAAAGGTGATAATTGGGAAATTTTAAACTCTTCCTATCAGGTAGCAGTAATTGGAAGTCGTACACCAAGCCACTATGGAATGGAAGTAACTCGCTGCCTGGTCTCTGATTTGGCACAGGCGGGCATTGTAGTTATTTCCGGAGGTGCAGTTGGAATTGATACATTGGCACATCGACACAGTTTAGCAGCTGAAGGCAGAACCTGTGCAGTATTGGGTTCAGGAATGAGTAAGCCCTATCCGCACAGCAACAAAAAATTATTCGGGGATATTTCTTCACAGGGCGGACTTGTTATATCGGAGTTCTTGCCTGACGAACCTCCTAAAAAAAGAAATTTTCCACAGCGTAATCGCCTGATTGCAGCACTTGCCGATGCTTTGATTGTTACTGAGGCAGGGGCGAAGAGCGGTACGCTGATTACTGCAGATTTTGCAGCAGATTACGGTCGTGACGTATTCGCTGTTCCGGGTTCAATCTTTTCTGGTCGCAGCCGTGCCTGCCACCAGCTGATCAAAGAAGGGGCATCTCTCTTGCAAAGTGCCGATGATCTCGATATGATTCAATCACGCCAGCTTGGGTTTACGTTATCATCCAAGCAGGAAACTGTCTCAAATACTAAAGAAGAAAATAAATTCAGTAAAGATGAGCGCCTGGT
>CAZVVR010000129.1:0-4470 GCA_964630605.1 uncultured Mageeibacillus sp.
GTCTCAGGCATTGATTTAAAGCCATAATTCACTCTTTGTAAAAAATAGTGAACTTTACTTTTGCGTATAGCCATACAGAAAAGTTAAGATTTATTCATCCTGCTGCAGTTTTAGATGCTTGAATGCTTTTCGGGCATTCAGCTGGCTGTTTTTTACACAAAACCTTATCGCTTAAACTATGTGATAATAGATCTAACATAAAAAAAGGAGCTGTATTCTTGAAACGAAAAATTTATCATAAACCTACTTTTGAAAAAACAACACAGGAAAGACAAATAAAAGTCTACTGGGCAGCTATTTCGATTTTCTCGCAAAAAGGCTACGAGGCAGCCAGCGTGCAGGATATTGCGCAAAAAGCGGGCCTCAGCGTTGGCTCACTCTACAGCTATTTTGCCTCCAAGGAGGATCTGTTCAAAGCTATAGCTGAAATGGGTTACGCTGTTTTAGAACAAATCGTAACTGAATGGAGCCCGGAGAAAGAAGATAGTTTTCGCTCAGCTATGTCAAAATTGTTCCGGATGACTTTGGAATACAGCCGAAAATATCCTGATTTGTCTAAATTATATCTATTATTAACTACTGACTCGCTGAACCCATATTCCGATCAATTGTCCAAGCAAATGGAAACCAGCTTCCGATCAGCCTATGCCCAATTATTGGAAAATGCTCTTAATAATAACGAGCTGCGGACTGATTTAGATCTGGAAATGGCCGGATATTTCATTGATAATACCGTTGTTATGCTGCAGTTTTCTCAGACATCAAAATATTATCAAAACCGTTTAAGACATTATCTGGGTTTATCAGAAAATGAGGAGATGCCAGACGACAGAGTGGTAGAGGCACTGGTAAATTATGTATGCGATGGTTTGACGAATGAAAAGTGACAATATTACAAAAGTTATTCTTGTTGGTTTGGGCAGTGCCGGTAAGCGCCATTTACGCGCTATTGATTTTTACGAAAAACGCGGCCGGCTAGAGCTGGTCGGACTAGTAGAAACCGATGAAAAAATGCTAGCGGATTTTCAGTCTCTGCGCAGAGGAAACTTACCACTTCCGCCAACAGCAACCAGTCTCGAAGATTTATATGCGAAGCTTGGAAATACCAAGTCTCCCGTTGCTCATTTAGTTGCCATAGCAACACCTCCGGAACTTCATACCGAACTGTCGCTTTACGCTATGGACAAAGGTGCAGACGTTATCGTTGAAAAGCCAATGACGCTGGATATAAAACAAGCTAAACTTTTGCAGAAGCAATCCGAAATAAGCGGACGCCGTATTTTTCCTTGCCTCACTTATCGCTTTTATCCCGCTGTTAAAGAACTGAAAAACTTTTTGCAGTCTGGATCTTTCGGTCGCATTCTTTCCGCCACAGCAACTGTACGCTGGGGTCACGATCAAGCTTATTACGATGGATCGACCTGGCTTGGCAGCTGGGAACATGAAGGCGGGGCTTTAATGAATCAGACTATCCACGCCCTGGATCTTATTTTTTATCTTTTAGACGAGTTGCCACAAGACGCTATGTGTCGTCTGGCCCCTCCCTACCATGATATTGAAGCAGCCGATCTTGCCATGGGTATTTTTAAACTCAAATCGGGTGCGCTGATTTCTATTGAGGGCAGCACTTTAACGGACCCGGCACAAAAGGAAGCGGGTATCTTTCTGCGCTATGAAAAAGGAACATTGGCGGCCGGTATCAGGGGCGGTAAGATTACATATTCTTTGACCTATGACGACAAAACGATAAAAGCTCCGGCTGTAGTGCGTAAATCATTGAAAAACTTGATCAAGCGCGACGGCCTTGGTATCCTCAAACATGTAGGCAAGGCTCATACCCTTATGTATGGAGCAATTTTAGAAGCATTGGCTGAATGGGAAACACTGGATCCGATCGTACCCGGTGATTTGCCTACAGCTGCTGAAGGCCTCAGCTCGCTCAGTTTAGTGCTTACGTTGTTGAAAGCTGCCAAAACCGGGCAGATTGTTCCTTATCCCAGCGAAGATTTTGAGCTGAAAGATATGAAAGTATAAATATGTTTATTCTCACCATGCGTTTCGTCATCAGACTGCCCTGGGCACACTCACTCAAAGATAAACGCAAAGTAAAACGTTCCCTGGTTGATTCCATGCGCAATCGCTTTAATGTTTCCGTCAAAGAAGTGGAAGATCAGGAAACTCAGCAAACGCTCGTTATCGGTCTAAGCTATACTGCCCTAAGCCAAAGCGATGCTGAACAAATGGCTGCTATTTTCACTGATTATATTTACGAAAATGCAAACGGAGAAATCAGCCTTACCGACCAGGAAATCTTCAGTTTTTATAATTAGCCGCCTGGGTTTCACATAATTTCAGCCCGAGATTTTTTCGGCCTTAGATGCTGATGGTTATCACAGATAATACATGCATCTTTGTAACTACGCTTGATATCCACTATTTAAAAGCGTTGAAACAACAAATTTTCCTGTTTCAGCTGACAAGCTAAAGCAGAAAACAGTTTAGACTTGAATAGCACATGCATATAAAATATTATGCTAGTAGATCTATACCCCTGAGAAAGAGGTGATTCAAATGGATAGCAAGGATATCACCAGAGAAAAACTAGTCCTTTTATACATCCTGCAAGAAGCACCCGGATTACGACGAAGTGATTTGATAGAAACAGCCCTGGGTACTTTGACAGCAGACTATTTTATACTGGCCGAAGCTCTAAATTGGCTGGAGTCTTCAGAGTTCATAGCATTGATGGATACCGATCTGATGACAGAGCCAAACAATGACAATGGCGTAGCAGAATGCTATCTGACAGTTGAGGGTGAACGAATTGTGTCGGCCTTGAAAGACCAGTTACCTGAAAGTATACAACTCTGGATCGCTGACCACCTGGATCAGACCAGCCTTGACCGCAAAAAACGTAAAACTATCGAAGCAGATTACAAACCTACTGATAAAGGAACTTATCTGCTACTGGTCCGGCACTTAAGTGATCAGGGTGATGCGTTCAGCGTTGAGCTGGAACTGCCGACAGAGGAGATGGCACGCAAAGCAGCATTCTCCTTTAGGCGTGACCCGGAAAACTTTTACTCTATAATGTTGCAAACTTTACTTAAAAACAACTAAACCGCTTGTATTGCAGCGGTTTAGCGTTTTGACGGGATTGTAATTATTTATTTTAATAAACTTCTTCGTCCGACAGGGACATTAATTTCTCTTTTACCATTTCTGCATAATCATCCAAAAGCTTGTAATCTTCCTCTTTAGGCAAACCTTTTACCAAGAGCGTATCAAGTTTTTCTGCTTTTATTTGCGGTAACAAACTATAAAAACGCTTCTCTATTTGACTGCCCCAACCAAAGGATCCGATCAAACCAATTTGTTTTAATCCGGGTTTGAAAGCGTTAATAAGCAATGCCAAAGCACCGGCAGATGGATGTGGGCCGACCAGGACGGTTGGAGCTGCCATAATGAGACAGGATGCATCTACAGTATCTTCGATCACTTCCCCCATAGATACTCTTAAATCCCGATTAGGATCATCCAGATGGTGAATATTTACCGGAATTTCCAGTTCTTCCAATCTTTTCGCCAGATAATAAGCCATTGTCCTTGAACTGTCATGCATGGAAACTACCGGCATAACTATGCGACGCTCGACTTTTTCGGCAACAAAATATTCGTATAGTGATAAAACCGTATCCGGCTCCAACCACATTGGTCCGTGGGCCGGGCAGATTATCTCAGGATTCAGCTCCCGTGTTTTTGCTACATGGCGAGCGACCTGTTTACTGGTGGGCATCATGATTTCCGCAAAATAAGATCTCGTAGCTTCTAACTGGATATCCGGGTCGGCCGCTTTATGGGGCGGCGGCGCATAATGACTGCCGTAAAGGTCAGAACTAAAAAGAATCTTTTCTTCTTCCAGCCAGTACATAGTATTATCGGGCCAGTGCGCAAAAGGAATCGGCACGCTAATCAGACTTAAACCGCCCAGATCCAAAGCTTCGCCTTCCTCTATCAGCTGTACTTCGCCGGCAGGGATATTGAGATGTATTTCGATGAATTCCGCCACCTTGGGCGAACCAACCAGCTTAGCCTCAGGAAACCGCTGCAAAAGAAGTTCGGTAGACCCCGAATGATCCTGCTCGGTATGCAAGCTCAAAATATAATCGATGTGATCAACACCAGCTGCAGCGAGGTTGGACAATAACTGATGTATAGAATCGGTTTGCACCGGATCCAGCAAAGCAACCTTTTCTTCACCTCGTACTATAAAACTATTGTAAGTTGTTCCGTAAGGAGTAGGCATCAACTTGTCAAAATACTGTAAATGAGGGTCTGATGCGCCCAACGACAAAACATTTTCACTGATTTTATGGACGTTCATTTTTTTCCCTTTCAAAAACGAAAGCCGATACAGTGTCGGCTTTCGTCATCTTTTGTAACTATTCTTCTATAAGTGAAAAATCCTCT
>CAZVVR010000130.1:0-4444 GCA_964630605.1 uncultured Mageeibacillus sp.
AGGTGATCTCGTTTGGTGCGTGAGCCTGAGCCTCTTTACCCGGGCCTAAGCCGATGCAGGGAATGCCGTGACGTCCCATTATTGCAACTCCATTGGTGGAGAAGGTCCACTTGTCAAGCTTGGGTTCACCGTATAGATCGGTGTAAGCATCGACGAGTGCACGTGCCTGTGGGGCATCCTCATCTATTTTCCAGGTGGGGAAGTAGCAGTCCTGTACGTATACTTCACCGGTCCAGGATGGACGGTCATATTCGTACATGCTAACTTCTGCACCATACTTTTTGACTGAAGGCAGTTCTTCAATCTCTTTCAAAGCGCTCTGGTAGGTTTCACCCCAGGTCAGGCGACGGTCAAGAGAGATTGTGCAGCTGTCTGCCACTGCGCAACGTGAAGGTGAGGTGAAGTAGATCTGAGAAGTTGTAACTGTGCCTTTACCCAGGAAGGAGTCATCCTTCAAGTTATCATTGAGGTCACGAACTTCCTGCAGAATGTCAGCCATTTTGTAGATAGCGTTGTCGCCGCGCTCAGGAGCTGAACCGTGGCAGGAAACGCCTTTAACTTCAACTTTTATTTCCATACGACCGCGATGTCCGCGATAGACATGCATGTCGGTTGGTTCGGTTGAAACAACAAAGTCAGGACGGATTTCACCTTTTTCGATGATATAGAGCCAGCACATACCGTCGCAGTCTTCTTCCTGAACGGTTCCGGCTACTAAAATCTGCACATTATCCGGAATAAGGTCGAGGTCTTTCATGATTTTGGCGCCATATACGGATGAAACCATCCCACCAAGTTGGTCTGAAGCTCCACGGCCACCGATTTCGGTCTCATTTTCAAAACCATCATAGGGGTCAAAGTCCCAGAGAGAGACATCACCAATACCGACAGTATCAATATGTGCGTCATAAGCGATCAAAATATCGCCTTCGCCCATCCAACCTAAAACGTTACCGAGAGGATCTATTTCAGCTTTGTCGTAGCCGAGCTTTTCCATCTCTTCTTTAATGCGTTTAGCTTTCGGTCCCTCTTCGCAGCTCTCGCCACCAATCTTAATGAGGTCACGCAAGAATTTTGTCATATCTTCGCGGTAATTCTCCGCTTCTTTACGAATACGATCAAGATCAAGATCTAACTGAGCTTTTGTCTTTGTCATGTTTACTCCTTAAAAACTTATTGACGTTTATCGTCGGCCAAATAGGCAATGTTGATGTATTGTGCGGGCGGAGATACCGGCCGGCATCTCCGGACTAGCAATGTTGATATTTGTTATGCGTTATCTGCCAAGCGGACTGCTTCTGCGGCCCACAGTTCTTCTAATTTCGCGCCAGGATTTTTTATCTTCTGCAGGAAAATCATTGCAGCAATGATGTACGGCTTGTAGCTGGCTTCTTTGTACAGAGGTATACGGTAACGATCGAACACGCTGGCGTCCACCTCGCCCACTTCAGCACTTACGCCGGTGATGTCTGCGGGCAGACAATGCAGGTAGAGAGCCTTGCCATCTTTGGTGGTCTTCATCAGTTCTTCAGTGCACTGCCAATCCATATGACTCTTGTTTTGCTCAAGCAGTTCCTGTTCGAGATCATCAATACCTTGTTTGTCGCCTTCTGCATAAAGATTTGTACGTTTTTCCATAGCCGCGTAAGGTGCCCAGCTCTTAGGATAAACGATGTCTGCATCTTTGAAGGCTTCTTCCATCGAATAAGTCTTGGAGAATTTACCGCCATATTCCTTTTCATTGCCTCTGGCGATATCTTCTACATCAGACATAATTTCGTAGCCTTCCGGATGTGCCAGTGTGACGTCCATACCGAAGCGGGTCATCAAACCAATTATTCCCTGAGGAACTGAAAGAGGCTTACCATATGATGGGGAATAGGCCCAAGTCATTGCTACTTTTTTACCACGGAGGTTTTCAACGCCACCAAACTCATGAATCAGATGAAGCGCGTCAGCCATACTCTGTGTTGGATGATCTATATCACACTGCAGGTTAACGATAGTGGGACGCTGTTCCAGAATGCCGTCATTATAGCCTTCCTGTACATACTCCGACATTTCCTTCATGAAAGTGTAGCCTTTGCCGATGTACATATCATCACGGATACCAATAACATCAGCCATAAAAGAGACCATGTTGGCAGTCTCCTTCATGGTTTCACCGTGAGCGATCTGAGATTCGCTTTCGTCGAAATCCTGGACTTCAAGACCCAGAAGGTTTGCGGCAGAAACATAAGAGAAACGAGTTCTGGTTGAGTTGTCGCGGAAAAGAGAAATTGCGAGTCCGGAGTCTGCGATGCGGCAGCTCTTGTTATTCTCACGCAGTTCGCGCAGGGCATCGGCTACAGTAAAAATAGCCATGAGTTCGTCCTGAGACTTGTCCCAGGTGTGTAGAAAATCGTCATGATACAGTTTTCCAAAATCGTACCCTTTTAGTTGACTAACTAATGATTTTAATGACATATATTCCTCCTGATAATGATTTTTATTTGGATATGGTTACAAAGCGTAACGAGCTTCTTCTGTTACATCTGGAGGAATTATACAAACATATAAAACTTCTCCAGACAGTTTGCATATATATGCTAAATCATGACCGAAAATGCTCCTATTATGATACTAGATTAACATATTTGCCGCACGCTAAAAAAAGCATAAGATCTAAATATTTCTTTGTTAAGGATTTCAGCCTGACTGATTCTGCATGATGTCCCGCAAAAACGGGACATCATGCAAAGTGTTGTTATTATTCAGGCATATTTGCCAGAACACCAGTTTTTTCGTTGAATTCTTCTATCAAGCGGTCGATATCTTCAACCTGATTATGGATATTGTTCCAATAATTGCGATCATACCACTGTGCTTCAAGCTCTTCGACATCTTTGCCGAATTGCTCAACCCAGGTATAGTACTTGAGGCTGTGAACACGTTTCCTATCGTAGTAGGTAAACTCTTTCATATAGTCGGTACGTACTTCAGCCAGGTAACGATTGTAGTCACGGCACGCCATGGCTTCTGTGTAGTCACCTTCACGCTCGTCCATTTCGTCCAAACGTGACATGTACATTTCAGCTGAGTCTGTGGCTACTGTACCAAGTACATCGTCTTCGTCCATTTCATAGTAGTGGGCCATCTTAATGCAGCCAAGTACGTTGGCAATACCGCTGATACCCAGCATAGACAGATCGTAAAGCTGATCTTCCGTTATTCCAAACTCAGTTTTCAGGTATTCTTTACCTACTTCGGAGTTAAAGAGGCGGAAAAGATTCAGTGCGTGATTATCATCAATGGCGCAAACCATGTCTGTGTTCTTTACATTGTGAACCCAGGGAATGTGCTTGTCGCCGATACCTTCGATTCGGTGGTAACCAAAACCGTTCATAAGAATGGTCGGGCACTGTTTAGCTTCACCTACCGAAAGTTTGAGTTCTTCATAATTATCCTTGAGATAATCGCCGGCGCTCATGCTGCCGCCGCTGCCACTGGTAAAGAAAGCACCGGAGAAACGAGATGTAGATGTTTTCATCTGCTTTTCATAGGCTTCCTGCATGGCCGGACCTGTAGCATGGTAATGCCAGAGAACGTTACCCATCTCTTCAAACTGATTGAAAATGAAACACTCAGGGCGTGTTTTTTCAATCTCCCAAACCTTAGCAAAAACTTCCCAAACGTCACTTTCGCCGCCTGGTGTCTGAATGGTTTCAGTAGCGATGTCTTTCAGCCAGGCTGCGCGTTCTTCACTCATATCTGCGGGCCAAATTGCGACTGAATCACAGCCTAATAGTTTGGAGTTGAATGCGCCACCGCGGCAGTAGTTACCGGTTGAGGGCCAAACTGCCTTATGAATGGTGGGGTCAAACTGACCAGTGACCAAACGAGGAGCCAGGCATCCAAATGAAGCTCCCACTTTATGACATCCGGTCGGGAACCATTTACCTACGATAACAAAAATACGTGCGTCAATTCCGGACAATTCCTTGGGGAATTCGATCATGTTAACATCACCGTAACCCGCACCTTCAAGTGTAGGTTCGTTTTTCCAGGTAATTCGAAATAAGTTCAAGGGGTTAATATCCCATGTACCGACATCTTTTAAAGCTTTTTTAATTTTTTCGGGGACGTATTTGTTGGGTTCACGTAATTGTTTGAAAGTAGGAATAACGATGTTTTGTTCTTGAGCACGCTCTACAACATCGACGAGCTGCTCCTGATTCATAGTTAAGTCAATTAGCATTCTTTCACTCCTTATTAAGTTTTTATATTATTTTGTCTGGATTTATGTTTTTGGAACCAAACGCAATTACAATCAATATACGTTATTTTTACCTTCTTTGTAAAGCTGGCCGACTTGCAGTCTGTGCCTTTCAGCTAAATTCTCCCACTTGCCCAACGAATGATATATTCAATGTTAAATTTCAACCAAATGTCTATCCAGGCTATA
>CAZVVR010000131.1:0-4437 GCA_964630605.1 uncultured Mageeibacillus sp.
GGCTTTCTCCGTTAACGGAGAAAATACATGTTTTTGATCGTTTGTCACAAAATGACAAAGTTATGCAAAAAACTTTAGAAGATTTTGCAGCTGACGGACTTGAGTTGAATTTTTCTCTCGGCCCTGATTATCTTGACGCACTCAAAGGTTTTGATTTAATTTTCCGTACGCCCCACATGCGACCGGATTTACCTCAACTAGTCTCAGAAAAAAAGAGAGGAGCTCGTATCACATCGGAAATGGAGCTTTTCCTTGAACTTTGTCCTGCTCCGGTTACGGCCGTCACAGGAAGTGATGGTAAAACCACAACCACCGCTTTAATCAGCAATATTCTCGAACAAGCAAACCATAGAGTTTTTACCGGAGGTAATATCGGTACACCTTTACTGGATCAGATTGAAAAAATAAAACCAAGTGATCAGGTAGTTGTCGAACTGTCAAGTTTTCAATTGCTGGATTTGAAAGCTCATATCCATACTGCAGTCGTTACTAATCTGACTCCTAACCATTTGGATTTTCATCTGGATTTTGCTGAATACAGCTTGGCTAAAAAAAATATTTTCCGCCAGCAAAATGAAACCGATGTATTGGTTTTAAACGCCAGTGATAAGGCTTCATGCCACTGGGCTAAGAAAGCGCAGGCAGAAATTCGTTTCTTCAATTGTGTCAATAACTCAGTTGTTCATAGCTGGCTGGATGAACAAAAGCAACAATTGCTGGTTTGGGCTGATAAAACTGAAACTGTTTTAGTAGACAGGAATGAGGTATTATTACCCGGACGTTTTAATCTGGACAATGTACAAGCTGCGGTGCTGGCTACTTTGGACTGCGCAAGCTTTGATCATATGCGTCAAGCGATTAGAAATTTCAGAGGTGTGGCACACCGCCTGGAATGGATTCGCAAACTAGATGGGGCAGACTGGTATAACAGTTCTATCGATACCAGCCCCGACCGTACAATCAAAACCCTGGAAGCTTTGCATGAGCAGGGGAGAGAGTTGATTCTGATTGCCGGCGGAAAAGATAAAAATTCAAGCTATGATAAGCTTGGAAAAAAAATCCTGGAAAGCACTTCCCGTATTGTTTTTATAGGGGAGAATTCTCTGATGATCGAAGCCGCTATTCTGGCTGCCGCCAGCAGTGCAGATTTGGAAAAATTAGATATCAGTCACTGCAATTCTTACCATCAGGCGATTTCCTATGCACGGCAAATGTCAAAGCCCGGTGATGCAATTGTGCTATCGCCGGCCGGTACCAGCTATGACTCTTTTCGTCATTTCGAAGAAAGAGGAGACTTATTTCGCAAACTTGTGCAGCAGATTCGTTGAATTCACTGATTAAATTTTTTGCTAATACAATTGGTTTGTGGTATCATTGCAACGTTATGACCGGTTCATCGTTTCCGGACAGTCCGACCGTTACGCTGAACTAGGATTCAAGGAGGAATAATGGACAAAGAAACTAAACAAAGAATTATTGATGAATATGCCACCGGATTCGGTGACACAGGTTCACCTGAAGTACAAATAGCTCTTCTTACTACTCGTATCAGCGAGTTGACAGAGCATTTGAAGCTACACAAGGAAGATCATCATTCTCGCCACGGCTTGATGAAAATGGTTGGTAAACGACGCTCTTTACTTGATTATCTTATGGAAAAAGATATTGAGCGTTATCGTAGCTTAATCAGCAGACTGAATCTAAGAAGATAAATGAATCGGCAGCGGCAATCACTTGATTGCCGCCTTTTGTGTCAAGAGATACTAAGTCGCAGACAGTGGAACGTAGATTGCGTTTCTCTTTTAGGATAAAAGAGTGGCGGACTCTACACTCTACCGTCTGTTAGCTGGTTCCCACGTGTAATGAATACACTTAGTAAAATATGAACACGGCAAAAAACTTGCCTGTGTTTTTGTGTATTTAATACTTGAAGCGTTTCGCATTTAACAGGAGGTTAATGGAACGATGATAACAAGAACTTATGAAATGGATATTAATGGAAAACAACTCGTATTGGAAACAGGTGAACTGGCTCAGTTTGCTAACGGGTCTGTGCTGGTCAAATTTGGAGAAACAAACATTCTTTCTACAGCTACAGCTTCAGACAGTGAACGTCCCGGGATGAGCTTTTTCCCGCTCACAGTTGATTATGAAGAAAAAATGTACAGCGTCGGCAGAATCCCAGGCGGTTTTTTTAAGCGCGAAGGCAGACCGACTGAAAATGCTATTTTGAATGGTCGCGCTATCGACCGTACAATTCGTCCCCTTTTTGCAGAAGGATTAAGAAGGGATGTTGTGGTCAGCAACTTGCTGTTGTCTGTTGATTATGATTATTCTCCCAAAGTTGCTGCCTTAATAGGTGCATCAGCTGCTTTGGCAATTTCTGATATACCCTGGAATGGCCCTGTTGCAGCAGCTCAAGTAGGTTTGATCAATGGAAAAATCATTGTTAATCCGGATTATGATGACTATTGCGATTCAGAGTTGGATTTATTTGTCGCCGGTACCAGTGAAAAAGTTATGATGATTGAAGCAGGAGCTGATGAGGTTTCTGAAGATGTCATGATGGACGCAATTGAAGCCGGCCACAATGAAGTGAAAAAAGTCTGCCGTCTGCTTCAAAAAATGAGAGACGAAATCGGAAAAGAAACTTTTGAATTTGATTCAGCTGATGCTCCGATAGACTTGCAGAATGAAATAAAAGATAAATACTTTGACGAAATGAGTAAAGCAGTTCTTAATCCTGATAAATCTCAGCGTGAAGCTGCTGTTTCTCATATTTCTGAAGCAATCAGTGAATATCTGGAAGAAAAAGACTCTGAGCTGGTTAAGTACACCAGCGAGCTGACAGAGACTGTGGAAAAAGCTGTAGTCCGACATCATCTGATCCACGATCAACGTCGGGTTGACGGCAGAGGTCTGGATGATATCCGTGAACTTACTGCAAAAATCGACTTGTTCCCACGTGTACATGGATCTTCACTTTTCTCACGCGGACAAACTCAGGTTTTATCTGTAGTGACCTTAGGTACACTTTCCGATAGTCAGCGGTTTGATGGGGTTAATCCGGAAGAGCGCAGACGTTACATGCATCATTATAATTTCCCTGCTTATAGTGTGGGGGAGGCTCGCGGAGGTCGTTCAGCAGGTCGTCGCGAGATTGGACACGGTCACTTGGCCGAACAAGCATTAGATCCCGTTATGCCGGATGAAGAAGATTTTCCTTACTCAATCCGCTGCGTTTCAGAAGTAACTATGTCTAACGGTTCTACCTCTCAGGCTTCAGTCTGCAGCAGCAGCCTGGCTCTGATGGCAGCCGGAGTTCCGATCAAGAAAGCCGTAGCTGGTATTACCTGCGGACTCATGAGCAATCCGGAAGACGACAATGATTACATAACTTTTGTCGACATCCAGGGTGTTGAAGACTTCTACGGTGACATGGACTTTAAAGTCGCTGGAACAGAAGATGGCATTACCGCCATCCAGGTTGATATGAAAATCGATGGTTTAACCATGGATATCATTCGGGATGCTCTGACGAAAACCAGGCAGGCACGTCTGCATATTTTACAGAACGCGATGAATCCGGTTATTTCTGAAGCTCGTGAAAACTTGGCTGCTTTGGCACCTAAGATTGACCAAATTGATATTCCTAGCGATAAAATAAGAGAAATCATTGGCGCAGGCGGAAAAACCATTCGTCGTATTACCGAAGAAACCGGAACTGAGATTGATGTCGAAGAAGATGGCCCTGTTGGGCATGTTTATATAGCAGCGATTGATCAGGAATCAGCAGCAGAAGCCATGAAGATAGTAAGAACCATCGCTTATGACCCTGAACCGGGAACAACATTTACCGGAACAGTCACCCGGCTCATGAATTTTGGAGCTTTTGTGGAAATTGTTCCGGGCAAAGAAGGCTTGGTCCATATCTCGAAGATGGCCTGGGGCCACACTGACAAAGTCGAAGATGTAGTAAGTGTCGGTGATGAAGTGCAAATCACAGTTCTTGAAGTTGACGATCAGGGTAGGCTGAACCTTTCCATGCGTGATCCCAGCCATAGACCGGAAGGTTATTCTGAGCAGCAATCAAGTCGTGGAGGAAAAAGTGGCGGCCGACGCCGGGATGATCGTCCACGAGGAAGAAGCGATCGCTCACGCAGCAAAGATGATCGTTCCAGCAACAGGTCAAACAGCGACAAAGACAGCGGAGGCTTCCGTCAGAATCGTCAGCGTCCACAGGATAACCTGCAAAAAGACAATCGCACAACGCGAAACTTTTAATATCTGATTAAAAAAAGATAGATGATTAAACCCGTTTATTAACTTGAACGGGTTTAATTGCATAATAAAAGAGCCTGCTATTTGTTTAGCAGGCTCTTTTTGGTCGGAGTGACAAGACTTGAACTTGCGACCTCTTGCACCCCAAGCAAGCAC
>CAZVVR010000132.1:0-4435 GCA_964630605.1 uncultured Mageeibacillus sp.
ACAGGCAGTTAATACGTGCAGCAGTCACCAGTTTCGCTTGTGCAGCTTTCTCTTTCTTTGGATTAATGCATTCAGAAACTCTGGGTATCAATATGGGGCCAAAGTTAATGATTGGTTACCTGGTTACCGCTTTGATATTTGTGATCTATCATTACGCAGAGAAGAAAAAGCTCATCGACGTACCGCGTAGATTTGATTATGTATAAACGCAACTGTCAGTAGGTTAAGAAGAAAATTCTTAAATTAACAAAAATTTTTTGTGAGGTAAATATGGATTTTAGATGCATTCGGCTTTTACGTCATTACGATAATGCTGAAGATGAAGATGTAATTTATATCGATGAGTCAGCCCGTTATACGCTGCAAGCTGAGTGGGGCGACAAAGTCAGAGTTCTGGGCAGAAAAGAAACCCTGGCTATAATACAGCCTTTACGCGAAATCGACCGCGACGGTCTTATTGGAAGAGTCAGCCAGAAAATGCTGGATTTAGCCCACATTGAATATGGCGAGGAAGTACTGCTTTCCCATATTGATGATAAATAGCTGATGTCTTTGCGGGAGAAGCAAGTTTCTTTGGCTTCTCCCTTTGACAACCAGGAAAGCATTATTGCTTTTTTCTGCTCAGCATTCACATGGTTAGACTATATTAAAAGGGAGCACAGGTTATAAACTGCGCTCCCTTTTTTTTGGGATTATTTATAAATAGATTTTTGTATTGACAACTCTTATCTTCTAAGCACTTTGTTCTTGGTTACTTGCATTTTCTTTCGGATCTATACCGGCCATAAGTAAACCTAAATCATTGCGGGTTGCATCTTCCTGGTCCATTATCGCCATTACACGGCCTTCATAGATAACCAGAATACGATCTGGTATCTCCAGTATTTCATCCAGCTCTGTAGAAACCATTAAAACTGCAGCACCAGCCGTGCGCGCTTCAATAATCTGAGAGTGAATATACTTGGTAGCTCCAATGTCGAGCCCCCGTGCAGGGTGTACTGCGATTAAAAGCTCGGGATTACGGGATAATTCTCGACCAACCACCATTTTCTGCTGATTACCTCCGGAAAGATTACGAGATATTTCCATGACATCAGGTGTTTTCACCTGAAACTGCCTGACTATCTCACGACTGCGTTTATCAATCCACTTCCAGCGCATAATACCGTTTTTCGAATAAGGCCTATGATCATAGTCCATCATAGATAAGTTCTCACGGATATTCATCCGTCCTACCATACCCATCTTTTGACGGTCTTCCGGAATGTGTCCCACTCCTTTTTGCAAGATTTTCTTTGCATTGAAGTCGGTAACGTCTTCTCCCTTTATATAGACCTTACCCGCACTGGGTTGGAGCAAACCGGTGATACATTTTATCAGCTCGGATTGTCCGTTACCATCAACACCACAAATACCCAGTATCTCGCCGCAGGCTACTTCGAAACTGACATCGTTAACGGTCTTGATTTCACGTTCATTTACATGGGACAAATTTTCTACTTTGAGTACTACATCTCCCGGACAGCAGCTTTCTTTCTTTGAAACGAGTTCAACCTGATGGCCAACCATTAATTCGGCCAGATCACTCAGGTCAGCAATTTCATCAACAATGACTCCTTCTGCAGCTACTTCACCGCGGCGTAAAACCGTACAGCGGTCGCAGATAGCTTTAATCTCAGGTAATTTATGGCTGATAAAAATGACAGTCTTATTCTCTGAAATTAATTGCCTGATAATATCAAAAAGTCCTTCAACTTCCTGAGGTGTCAGAACTGCTGTAGGTTCATCCATGATCAATGTATGGACATCACGGTAAAGAGCCTTCAAAATTTCCAGACGTTGCTGTTGTCCTACCGAAAGATTGCGTACTTCTTCCCAGGGATCAATATCCATGTTATAGCGTTTAGCCATCTCGGTAAAACGCTTGGCAGCAGCGTTTAGGTCCAAAAATTCTTTGTTACCCGTATAACCCAACACGACATTTTCAATAGCCGTATGCGCCGGTATCAGCATAAAGTGCTGATGAACCATGCCTATACCCAGATCTATCGATTCTTTTGGCGATTTGATTTTAACCTTTTTACCTTTGTAATAAATCTCGCCCGCGGTCGGTTCGTACATACCGAAAAGTATGTTCATCAATGTTGATTTCCCGGCTCCGTTTTCACCCAATAAAGCATGAACTTCGCCTTGTTCAACACTGAAACTAACATTCTTGTTGGCGACGACCGGACCAAACTCCTTAGTAATATTTTTCATTTCCAGTAAAGCCATTGTCGTCCTCCTAAGCTTTAATATATGGTACTGCACTACTGGCAGGTTTCTTCGATCTGCGACTTGTAATACACAAAGCGATAATAGTTATTATGTAAGGCAGCATGTTCGGAAATTCCGACGGTATTCCCGTAGACAGGGCTTGTAACCGGTAACTGGAAGCATTGCTGAGTCCAAACACCAGCGAGGCTCCGAGAACACCCACAGGTGTATAGTTGCCGAATACAACTGCCGCTATGGCCATAAAGCCACCGCCTGCAACCATACCTTCAGTAAAGAAGCTAAGCTGACCCATGGAAACAAACGCTCCCGCCAGACCGGCCATTAGGCCACTGTAAAGTACGGCCAGAAAACGAACCTTACTGACGTTAATTCCAACTGTGTCACAGGCTTGTGGATTCTCTCCTACAGAACGAACCTTTAGGCCTGTATTGGTACGAAATAGAAAGATTGAAGTTGCAAAAACCATGACAAGGGCTATATAGGCCGGAAGTTTCTGAGAAAACAGCGATTCTCCCAAAATCGGAATATCTTTCAGAAGCGGAATTGCGACACGGTCAAAGGTGTCGATTTGAGGCGGACTGACACTGGCACCAAAAACCGCTCTGTTAACAGTTATTGTCAGACCTGCTGCTAAAATATTCATGCCGGTACCTACAACCGTTTGGTCCGCTTTTACAAACACGGTAAAGATACCGAAAATAGCGGCAAAAGCAATAGTGATGACAATGCCTATCAAAGTACCAAGCCAAACAGAACCTGTGTAATATGAGCCCAGAACACCACCCAGGGCGCCGACCAGCATCATACCTTCAGTTCCTATGTTCAGTACTCCGGATCTTTCTGAAATTAAAATCCCGAGGGCTGCCAGGAGTGTCGGAGTCGCCAAGCCTAATGTAGAAGCTAAAAAACTAGAAATTTCCTTCATGCTTACTCTTCTCCTTCCATATTATCGTCATCATTTAAGTCGTCTTTACGCAGAGGCAGCTGATCCTTGCCGGTTGCATCTTCCGGTTCCGGAGCAGGCAGGGGCAATCCCATTTCGTCCTGGGCAACCGGATGAAAGCGGAAAAGACGTTTACGCCTAAACATAAACATCCTGCGACCCGCAATAAACAAGATAACAAAAGCTTGAATAATCAGGGCGACAGAAGATTTAACATCTGTCATCACTTCCATGCTTAATGAACCGGCTGATAGACCGCCAAAGAGCACACCTGCTACAAGAACCCCAATCGGGTTCAGACTACCTAACAGCGCAACCGCAATTCCGGTAAAGCCATATGAGACAGAAAATGAGGTCATATGCAATCGCATTTGTATGGAGATCATTTCAATACAACCACCCAGGCCTGCTATACCTCCGGCAATAAATAATGAACGCAGCGTTGCTGCTTTAATACTAATTCCCGCATATTCTCCGGCTGAAGGATTGAAACCAACAATTCTGGCTTCAAAGCCTTTGGTAGTTTTCCATTGATAAAAATAATACAGCACTACACATATCAATAAGATGATAAGCCCCCAATGCAGTCGGATGCCCTTGACAATGGGTCCCAGAGTAGCTGTTTCGGGAAATCTGGCAGATTGCGGATAAGTTGATTGTCCGGGTTCCATTAATGGGCCGTTAACCGCAAAAGAGACTAAATACCTTGCGATATAGTTCAACATAATGGTTGTAATCAATTCGGATGCACCGAACTGAACCTTTAACACCGCTACTAACAAGCCATAAAGCGCTCCACCTAAAAAACCTGCCAACAGAGTCAAAGGAAGATGGGCTATTTTAGGTAAATCAACCAGGAGAGGCAGCTGTACTGCCACTATGGTTGAAAATAACGCTCCCATGATGAATTGACCTTCTGCACCCAGATTGATAATGCCGCAACGCCGGGCAACAGAGAATGACAGGGCAGTAAAAACAAAGGGAATAGCTTTAATGATGGTGTCTTGCCAGGCAGCCACACTGCCAAATGCACCCTTGAACATAAATCCATATGCATCAAGCGGGCTGGTGCTGCTGGTTAACAAAATAATTACGCTTCCGATAAGAAAAGAGGCAAGCAGAGCCATTATTGGATAGTATAATGCCTCCAGAATAACGCCAATTCTCTGTTTAATGGATGTGCCTTGCATGTGTCTCCTCACTTTAAATCAGACT